>NZ_JBNHER010000274.1:0-14157 GCF_050015975.1 Dapis purpurea BLCC-M126
CTTCTACTGTAATGATTTTGGCTTTATTATAAGTGATCATCCGAACATGATATTACTTGTTCAGATTCTTGATTAATTAATTTGAGATATGCTGGATTAACTAATTGGTAGTTATAGTTTGTATCTAATAAACATATAGCCTCACCACTTAAGGAAAATATTCGTTCGTATATTCTTAAATTCTCATTGATTTTAGGCATATTTATCTTGAAAAAATCAACAATAATAAAATTATATAGCATTTCCTATACTGGTATAGTTATAATTAGAGCTTCGTAGTATTACTCTAGCTCTATCTATACTGAAGACTAGAGCAATACTACAAACAAAAGCTTTTTTATCACTTATTATCCGGACATCATAATTATTCCTCCTACCTCCTGATACCAAATCCGGTTATTAAAGGGTGCTTGTTCCATCCCTAAATTTCGATGTACAGCAAAGACTTCAACTTTTTAAAATACCCTATTACTAATGCGGATTTATTATGAGTTCTTCTACCTAAATACTATCAGTCACACTACTAAAATTAAACGCTTTTACCCTTAGCCCAGGCAAAACACTATTACCATAACGATCTACTTTGCTCACAGCATCTACATCTCTTAACATATCTGGCAAAACCTGATTAAATCGCAAATTTTTAATCGGATAAGCTACTTTTCCATCCTCAACCCAAAAAGTACCATCCCGTGTCATCCCCGTTACTTCCAAAGTACGGGGATTCACATAACGCACATACCAGGAACGATTCACCAAAATAGCTCGCTCCGTCTGGGAAATCAGATCGGCCAAACTTTGCTCAGAACCCTGCATCACTACTGGGAACATAGAACCAGTAGGTTGCTTTCCTTTTTGAGCTGCCCAATAGCGACTATAAGATAAGGTTTGTGGCACACCATCTTTGATTACTTCTAGATAATGATTACTCAACCCATCACCAGAAAAATTCCCTAACTGCAATAAAGGATGACCTGGATAACGCTGTAACTGTACCAATGGACTAAACATTTTTTCCCCGACTCGGTTGCCCTCTGGTTTCCCAGTGTCGTCGGTACGCGACATAAACGATCGCCCCTCATCTGCTGCTCGTGCATCCAGATTAAATATTAGCCAAATCAACAAATCAGCTAAAGCAGCTCCACTAAAAATCACGGGATAAACACCCGGACTAACTTCTTTGGGTTGCCGAGAAGCAAAGGCGCGGTTAATCAACTCTTCAGTCATACTTTGAGTAGGTAGTTGATTTATTCCCCAGGCAGTGCGATGACTCCAACTAGAGCCATTTTCGATCCTTGCCGTAAAACTAAAGTCTGCTTTTGTATATTTATTACAGGCGCGTAACCCAAGTGAGTTAGCGATCGCTCCTAAAGATGTATCTGTACTCAAAGTACCGGAGCCATCTACTGCTGCTTTGGCACTCATGCCACATATCTGTTGGACTATTTCTCCTCGTGCTAAGGGGGAAATAGTTGCAGTCAAATCATCAAAGGCGGGAGTACGATTTTCGTATTGTTGAGGTTCGAGTAGTGGGACCCACTCTGGGTCTTGTGGGGCGATGCGGGCCAGTTCTTCAGAACGGCGAATAGTGGCTGTAATGGCATCTGGATCTAGTTCTGTAGTCGAAGCGGTGGCGCTGCGAGTGCCAAAATAACTGGTGATATTAAGTCCAAATTTTGTTTTGCTAATATTTTGGCTAATTTGATTTTCTGAGTATCGAGCTAGGGATGATTCGTTGTTGCTAAGACTAACGAAAATACCTTCGGCATCTGATTTTTTTACGGTTGTTTCTACTAAGGATAATGCTTCGTCTTGACTGAGAAGATTTTGTTTAATTTCTGTGGGCATTTCAGTTATCAGTTATCAGTTATGAGTACCTCCAGCTGAAGCTAGAGGCTATTGACCTTATTTCTTGGTCTTTTTTGGTTGAGATTTTGATGAGATTTTTTCATTTTGTAGTATATACTTTAGTTGCTTACAGGGTTTGATCTTAAGAGGTTGTCAATTCCTGTTGAATTGAAGTATAATTGTAATATAAAAGGCGCTCCTCTGATTGGTTTTTTCATAGAGCGCCTGGAACAAAAAGTTAAATCACAAGAGGATTATATCATGGTTAATTGCATTGGTATTCAATCCACTAATTTTTCCCGGGAAATAGATTCAGAAATTCAGCCATTAGTGCCATTAGAAATTAAGATTGAAAGTGTTAAAGTTGTTGGGACTGCTCAAACTCCCCAAATAGTTTATCGCACATCAAAAGGACGGTGTAGCACTTTTTTATCTAAAGCAAAATTTCTGAATTGTTTACTATGTTTTTTGCAAATTAAACAGCGCCATTTTAGTAAAATTACAAGTTATAATTTGCAGAATTCTGGGATTAACATAGATGGAGAAAATGGCAAATATTTTATTATTTATTCGGAAATATACGCTTTTCTCGAAAGATATAATCGAGCTGCTTTAGAAAAGTTAGAAGTTGAGTTAACTTCTGTTAGTTCTGTGGTTAGGAATCCAATTAAAGGAACTGTAGCTGAGGTAAATAATATTGGTTGTAGTTGTGCCGACATGGTTTATCGTCACACAATTTGTAAACATCAAATTGCTACTCATTTGTATTTACAGTCAAATGGATGGGGTTCTTTAGCAGAATATTTACAACAAAATACAGGGAAAAAGTGGCAGGAAAAATTATTAGCTATGGCTGAAGTTGCTAAATATGATTTAGGTCTTTGAAACGGAATAGGGAATAGGTATGGAGGCAACAGGTAACAGAGGTTCCTATCCAGTAGCATCAGTTGTTACTTGTTGCCTGCTATCTTCTATAGTATTAATATTGTTTTGAAACGGAATAGGGAATAGGTATGGAGGCAACAGGTAACAGAGGTTCCTCCAGTAGCATCAGTTGTTACTTGTTGCCTGCTATCTTCTATAGTATTAATATTGTTAGGTATATAAGTTATTTCTCAGATTTATCCGTACTAGAGAGCATCAAAGATAGAGTATTAATTTCTGGGGAAGCTACTAAAAGATTTTGGTCAAAAAGTCTATGCCATTGACTGTCTAATGTTAGAGAACGAAAACTTAAATAAGGAAAATTTTCAAAGTTTTTTGTCACAGGTAGAAAGCTATTGCTAGAATACATTGATTTAATATAACGCTGAAATTTTTCTCTAATTTTCTCTTTAATTTGATTAAATTTCAAGTTATTTGTTTCAGTTAGTTTACCAATAGTAAGGGTAGATGTATGGATAGCTAAATATTGGTCAGAAAAACTTTTTTCATCTCTTAAAGTTTGTGACTCTTCTAAATTTTCTATTTTCCGAATAATATCTAATACATCCTTGGCTCCGTTTTGAAGACTTAATGGATATTTTTCAGATTTGCTAATTATAGTTAAATCGTTAAATAGTTGCTGCAAATTCATATTATTAATTGTACTGAGACTAATTTCATAATTCTCAGTACCCTGATTATTTAAAGGGATAAATATCAAACCACCATTTATATAAGCATTTTGTAGTTTTCCTATTGCCAAAAAATCACTAAACAACCCATTATTTTGATGAAACTTATGAAATTTATCAATTAAACCGAGATAACTATTTAGTTGCTTTTTAATTTCTCTCTCTTCCACAGCAAATATTTTTTCTAGTTCGGTTTTTAATCTATTAATAACAACATCTTTAAAACCAGTATTTATATAAGTTTTTCTCAAACCATTGACGAATTCTGAAATAGTTTCTCCTATTGATTGACCAGGGGATGAAATAGCTTTTCCTCCAACTGGAATTACAGCACAATTAAACTTACCAATATTTGCCGTTCCAGATATACGAGTTTTTACAGCAGCTTGGAGAGTTGCCATTAATATTAACAAATTTGAGAGACTTTCTTTATATGCTAATTCCCGATTTTCGGAGTTATATAATAATGTAGAACTAATATAAAACTTGAGATACTTTTCTTGATGTTTTTCTATATTTACATCTCCACGACCTCTATAGATAAGTTGAGTAATTTCCATCAAATTTCTTTCTATTTCAAAATTAGGAATTACTGCTAATATATGCCTCACTCTTTTAAAAGATAATCCTCTTGAAGCACTAGCAGTCATAAAAATTACATCTACTTTATCTTGATATTCTGAGATAGAAGCTCTGTCTAAAATATCAGAATGAATTATTAGGTAATGTTCTTTTTCATTAAAATCTTTGCCTTGAGCTGTGAGTCTATTTCTCAAATTATCGATAATTTCTTCGAGTCTTCTTTTATTTTGGATATAAACAATAGTTGGCTCGTTTGCCATCCTCAATTCAATATCATCTAATAATCTCTGATTTTGTTTTTTCTCTAATTTATCTCTGACTTTATACTCCCTATCTAAGTTTTCAAACTTGAAGGTATTAATCAGAATATCGTATTCAACTTTTAGACTCTTAGCAGGATAACTAGAAGTATTTATTGCCCATCCTTGTAATTTATTAAATGTAAATCTTTGCAGAATATTATTATTATTTCCTCTACCCGGACGAATATAAATTTTGCTTGACTCCGGGTCTTGAGATTGTAAATAATCATTAGCAACTGAAATATCGGCAAGGGAAGCATCTGCGACGATAATTTTAGTATTAAATTTATGTCGATTATCTAACAATTCATATTTCTGTAGTTTCTTGATTAATTCATGGAAAAAATACACACCTCCATCATCACCAGTAATTTCATCAATCATAATTATGATATTAGGAATTACTCTAGATATTTCCCGCATTTTTTGAGGTAAAATTTTCCCATCTCTTTTGTCATAAGCAGCAGCAAATATTTTGTCGAAGTGGTCTAGTGTTAATCTACCATTTTCGGCATTTTTCTTGAGAGATTGTGTGGCAGATGTAGCTACTATATTAATTCCCATATCTTGGTTTTTATAGAAATTTACTAAATCAGTTATTGCCGAAAAAATAGAATCTAAAACTCCTCTATTTAGATTTTCATTAGGAACAATTTTATCGCGAGATTCTCTAGATGCTATTTGTTTATAGCTCCCATCAAAATCTTCATTTTCCAGAAATTGAACACTTGTAGATTTAGGCAAATTTACCAGACTACCTTTAATACAACTTACAGCTTTATTACCTCCATTGGCGCGGATTAAATTTGAGTTACTTTGGAGATAAATAAGATTTTGACTGACATTTCCATCCTGATCTTTAAGTTTTTCTTGTATATCTTGATTGACAGAAATTCTAGGTGATAGATAAATAAATAAATAGTTACTTTTTAATTGTTGAAGAAACTCAACCACCGCCGTAGTCTTGCCTATTCCGGGGGCACCTTGAAGTAAAAGCAAATTATCCTCTTGACTTAAAGCTTTTATAACTTCTTGTTTGTGATTATCTCGCTCATTTGCCGTATTTTTAAATTGATCTATTTCCTCCCTATAGGAAAAATCAAACTCTTCTTTCTCTGTGGGAATATCAGTTTTAATATCTCGAATAAAATCCCGTGAAAAATTCTTTTCAAACTCCCTGAATATTTGATTAAACACTTTATTTTTAACTTCTTTCCTAGCTGCTTCCGAATTTTTTTCCCTGACTTGTTTGTACAAAGAACCACAATTTTTGAGAAAAGTTAGAAAACCTTGATTACTGCCATTACCAGTAACTGCTTGCTCCAGGCGATCGCTAATTCCTAAAACCTGAATATGGGATAATTCAGAAGAATTAAATATCTGATTTTCTGCGGCAAATTCAATAAAATTATCTGCATAACTTCCTGCTTGAATAATTTTCACTATTTCCTTATCAGTTTTGGGAAAAGCATTAATTTTCTCATCAAATTTTGGCAGTAAACTGAGCAAATAATCTCCATATTTATTCTCTACTAAATTTTCCTCGTTTCCGATATCGACTCCCACCCAAGAAAAAATACTTTTACCCCGACGGTAGTTGTACTCTTTAGAAATAATTTTCTCAATAGTTTCATAATTTCTGAGAGGTTTAATATCAATTAATTCTTTCAGCACAAAAATTGATAAGTCGGCAACAAATAAAGCATATCTATCTTCCTGGGTACGACTATCTTTTTGTTTCAAAAGTAAAATACAGTCTGAGTTTAAAAATTTTCCCGTACCTTTATATTTTTCAGGGTTTCGTATTATCCCCAGTTGTTTTGCAGGAATATCAAGAGAATAGTTTTCTCCATTTTCATTCTTACTTATTTGCTGAATAGTATTGTTATCCCAAAAACAACATTGGAAATATTCAACAGTCACATTTTTTGCTTCCCACTTTTCCGGTTTACTTTTAGACGCTGGTTTATATTTCCCCCATCTAATATAACGCAACCAGTTATCAACCAAAATATTTGCTTTAACAAAACCCGTAGTAAATATATGAAACATCCAGTCATAAACCTCATCTCTTTGTGGAGGAGAAACAATACCAGTATCATCAGCGATCGCCTCTGCTAAATTCCTGAGTTTTAACCTCTGTAAAAAAGGTAGATAAATATCGTATTTTCCGGGAATATTATATGCTCGAAGCAGATTAATAATTCCTACATTAAACCCATTTTCAAAGATAAACCCCGAATGTTCTCCAATACTAAATTTTCCCATCTCACTAACCTATAAAAATTTTTTGCGTAATTATATTTTGCCACGATAAAGACGTCTCAGACAAACCTAACCCCAGGAAAAATTTGCCACATTTGTCTCAAGTCTGGCGAGAAATTCTGATTTTTCCAGCAATATTTGACTTGCGCGTTTTTTGCCAAGACATCTCCAGGGAAATTTACCACCCCTCCACCATAAATTTCTCAAATATATTTTCTTCCTTATCAGAAAGTAAAGCCAAATTTTTCCCAAATTTTCTCTATGAGAAAAACGACACCTCAGACAAACCTACTCCAAAGAAAAATTTGCCACCCTTGTCTGAAGTCTCGCCAGAAATTCTGATTTTTCCAGCAATATTTGACTTGCGCGTTTTTTGCCAAGACATCTCCAGGGAAATTTACCACCCCTCCACCATAAATTTCTCAAATATATTTTCTTCCTTATCAGAAAGTAAAGCCAAATTTTTCCCAAATTTTCTCTATGAGAAAAACGACACCTCAGACAAACCTACTCCAAAGAAAAATTTGCCACCCTTGTCTGAAGTCTCGCCAGAAATTCTGATTTTTCCAGCAATATTTGACTTGCGCGTTTTTTCCAGAGACATCTCCAGGCAAATTTCCCACCCTTCCACCATAAATTTCTCCAAAATTTTCTCTTCCTTTTGAGAAATTACAGCCAAATTTTCCCAAATTTTCTCTATGAGAAAAACGACACCTCAGACAAACCTAACCCAAGGAAAAATTTGCCGCCTTTGTCTCAAGTTTCGCCAAAAATTATAATTTTTCCAGCAATATTTGACTTGCGCGTTTTTCCCACAGACATATTTTGGCAAAGCAAGCCATCCCTCCACCATAAATTTCTCAAATATTTTCTCTTCTTTATCAGAAATTACAGCCAATTTTTCCAAAATTTTTTCTCTAGGAAAAACAGCACCTCAGACAAACCTAACTCCAGGAAATATTTGCCGCCTTTGCCTCAAGTATTGCCAGAAATTATGATTTTTCCAGCAATCGTTGAGTTGTGGATTTTTCCCAGAAAAATTTCCAGGGAAATTTCCCACCCCTCCACCATAAATTTATCAAATATTTCCTCCTCCTTTTGAGAAAGTACCTGGCAATTTTTCCAATATTTTTTCTCTAGGAAAAACGGCACCTCAGACAAACCTATCCCAAGGAAATATTTGCCGCCTTTGTCTCAAGTCTGACTCGAAATTATGATTTTTCTCAAAGATGCGACTTGTAAATTTTTCCCACAGATATTTCCAGGTAAATTTACCATCCCTCCACTATAAATTTATCAAATATTTTTTCTTCCTTTTGAGAAAGTATCTGCCAAATTTCCCCCAAATTTTATGTATGGGAAAAACAGCATCTCAGATAGACATAACCCCAGGAAATATTTGCAACCTTTGCGATAAGGATAATCATAAATATTTTTTCCAAAAAATTAGCCAACCACAGAATTAAAGACTTCATAAACAAATGCCAATAAATTAAACCTAGCGGAAGATTGTGGGTGATAAAATTTAGTAGACTTGTATCCTACCTCCTCAAAAATATCCTTATAAGGATTAAGTTTAATAGGTTTAATAGTTGGAAATTCACCAAATTTTTCATTTTTAGCATAATGCAGCATTACCATAAACAAAAACAGAGTATCCCTGTCAGAAGTATTAGTATCTTTGGCAAATAATCCATGTATAATTTCCCTATTCTCTAACACATCTGCTGCATAAATATTAATCGGACAAGCATAACTAATGACACTATTATAAGAGTTGTTTTTACCAACTTCCTCTAAATTATATAGATTTAAAAATGCAGCAGCATTTATGGTAAGAGGTTCAATTTTACTCACATCTTCTACAGAACCTAAATAGTATGAACATCCTTTATCCTTATTGCTTCGTTTTAAATCAAAAATTCGATAATTCGAGACAAAGACTGGGTATATAGTTATGGAATTATTTACTGCCTTCATCTGTTTAATAACTTCACTATTCATAAAAAATAATCTCTCTGTATCATCATCTTTTTCTTCATCTGCCAGAGAAAAGTTAAACTTATCTTGATAGGGTGTCTTTGAGACATAAAAAATGTGTTTATATCCAGCTTTATCTAACCGACTTACTTGATCTACAACTATACTTGAGGCAAACCTTTTGTTACTAAATTCGCATTTACAAAAAGAGCCAAATGATTTGATTTCAAATAATGTATTTTGCCTGGTTATCGTGTAGACTCTGCCAAATACAATTGATTTTTTTTCGTCTCCTTGATGTTGAGCATCGCACTCGTGACTCGACACAACAATAATTCCTACTTTATCAATTTTAGACTCCTGGAGAAAATCTATTTCTTTCTCTAATTGAACTTGACTCGGAAGTTTTGAGTATAGAGACAATCTTGCATTATTATTTTTGTATTTATTTGGAGTACTTATATCCAAACCTTGCGTGCTGCATAAAATTGATTGTTCTATATCTAGAACTAATTCTAAGTCTTTACAGAAAGTAGCAATAAAAGTATCGAAGGAAGTCGAATTCTCTGCACTCGAACTTTGACTTCTGAATAAGGAAATAAAAGTTTTGATTCTCTCCTTGGGATTATTTTTTGTAATTGAAAGTCTTTCAGATAAAACCAAAATTCCCAGGATCACAATAATGCTATAAACTATCTGATAATAAAAACATTCTTTGCGTCTATCTTCAATACTTTGTACTTCCGATTCTAAATTAGTAAATTGTCGCGAACTGTCGTAGGTAACAACTACAGATTTAGGATAGTTTATCAGAGTTTTTCTTGGTTGTATCTTTTTAATATCGAATTTTTGTTTGCCCGATATAATTTTTTCACCCTCTTCTTTTGTCAAACCAGGCAGAATTTTTTGTAGTTGTTCTAACTGTAATTTTTGAATAGGAGTCCAACCTTTACTTACCCATAGTTTTAATAGTTCTGTTCGCTCAACAAACATTACAAGTAAGTGTTGATATTCCCCATCATTAACTAAAGTAAATTTTCCTGTTTCTGCTTCACCTTCTAGTTTGTACCTAATATCATCAATCTCTACTTTTACTTGGATATCATACAAATTATTTTCGTCTCTATCTTTGACAAACTTGAGAAACTGCAATGCCGATTTAAAACTAATACTTTGGTTTTTTTGAGATAGTTCATCTGTTAAAAAAGATTCATTGTCTAAAATTTCATTTAGCTCAGATGGATGTTTTAACAACCCCTTTCTCAAACTTAAATATCCATCGATTTGAATAGTCTGCCAAGCTGCATTTTTTTCAGAGCATATATTTTTGATATAGCTAACAATTTTAGTTAATTTTATTTCTGCCTGTGACTGCTCTTTTAGATAACTAGAAAAGTTAGTTAAAAATTGTATTTGTTCTGCTTCTGTAGTGCTTGTTGATAACCTCTGAAAAATACGCTCTACTACTTTCTCTTGCGATTCCTTGGAATTATCAAACTCATAAAATATAAAGCAGTACAGAAATATAATTTTTACCAACTTCCCATAAAAACCTGCTTTTCTCTTATTATCATTTCCACGCTTTTTAATCTCTGACTTATAACCCTCTTCACTCTCAGGATTTAATAATTTACAATTATGCTCAAATACGTTTTTACTACTTGTATAATTTGTTCTACCATTCAACTTAAAATCTATAGCATAAGTAAATTCATGCCACTCTTTAGTTTTATCTAATCCTTCTGCTTGACGATCTTCAATTTTTACTTTTACAGGTAAGAAATCCCATTTATCCCCTCTGCCAAATAAATCTTGCAACTTATAATCATTGCCAAATAAACTAACAGTATGTATATCCCGGCTTAAAAAGTCGTCAAATTCTTTCAGACGATGCAAAAAATCTACTAAAAGTTCATATCCTTCACCTTGTTTTTTGGCATTAGGTATTTTGTCTATAAAAATTTCTAGAAATTCCAGAGAAATATCGGCTCTAATTTTTCCTGTAATTTCTTCCTGAATTAATTTCTTCAGATTATTAATTCTAGAGTCGCCATCTTCAGAAATATCATCATACAAATCATTTAATCTATCAATTTCATCCTCATCACAACTACTGTAAAATCCGTTTTCTCTATTTAGTTCATTATGAATTGCTGCTAACAAATGTTGGTCAAACTCTGTAGGAATTTTTATCCTTATCTTACCTCGGAAATGTTTTTGAGCTGACTCATTAGCTTTAACATTGTCTGTGTTGATTCTTTGTAAATTTAATTGTCTCTCTTGCTCAATTGAAAAATTAAAGAAACCAGGAGCTTCAACAAATTTTTCTAAACTGCTGAGAAAATGTTCTTGCCATTTCTGAATAGATTCGGGATTATCTTGCTTAATCTTTAATATTTCATCTAACTGTAATTTTAATTCTTTTTGAATTTTCCGAATATTTTCTCTAAATAATGATTCATGGGCAAAATTGACAGATGCCGATTTTGTAGATCCTCTTAAAGGTGGTGGAAAATCGTCTGGTTTTTGTTTTGATAGTTCAATAACAAAACCAGTTATGCGCTCTGCTAGTAAAGTTAGTCTGTTATCTTTGTCTAAGAAAAATGCAGATTCTTTTTGTGTCTTTTCATTGCCTTGAAGAATCTGTAAGATTCCTTTTAATATTGGTAAATAGTTGACTCTAGACAGATTATTATCCCTTTCTTCTACTCTTGAACCCATTATTTTTTCCTTTTATACTTACAATTATAACAATCCTAAATGATTTTATAAAAAAACTGTAGGAGTTGGGTTTTCAAATCACATTTTTCCTTGGGTTTGGAGACCAAACCCCTACGATAAAATTTTACAACATAAGGGCAAATTGCTAGATATCCAAGCATCATAAGTATTGCCATAAATTCAATATTTTGTGGGAAATAAGTAGGCAAAAAAATTCACTAAAATTTCTTTTTTAATCAGATATTTTATTTCTCATCCAGAGAGCGATCGCTCCTAAAAAGAATAACCCCATTAAACCTGCTAAGGGATTTCCATCTATTCCAACTAACCACTCTCCAACCTCTTCAGAATATTTCACTAAATTACCCACATTAATAATGTAATATCCCCAAACTAAACCACTATGAATACCCATCGGTAAACCCAATAATTCCTGTTTTTTCTTAGTACCTTGATCTGACTTTTTTCCACTACTACGTTTTGCCCAAACAAAGATTAAACCCAATAAAACTAAACCAGGAAATTGCAGCCAAGTTCGCAAAATTTCCTCCAAAGGTTTAATAAAATGTAGCACTGCATAAACAAAACTACTCACCCACAAAACTACTTTTGCTTGATAATTTCTCTCCAACTCATCCAACAACCAACCCCGAAATAATAACTCTTCAGCAAAACCAATAACTAGAGAAACTAATAAACCTTCAAAAATAAATTTCACTAACTTTTCTGAGGGTGACTGCCATACTACCCACCCCAAAAATGTCTCTAATATAAACAGACTAAATAGACTAAATAAACCTATTCCTAAACCTTGGAAAAATTCTTGAAAATTACGCCTATTTATTACTAAACCGTAGCGATATAATAAGTGGGGTTGCTGATAAACCTTATGTCCCCAAAACTTGACTAAAATAATAAACTCAATGTAGAGTAGAGCGATCGTCAAGATACTCTCTATATTAACATTTTCCACCAAAAAATATATTGGTGCTGCCAATGGTATCCATACCAAAAGTAATGTTAAAATGAAAATTCCGATTCTTACAGGAGCGGAAAATTTTGCTACTTTGCCGAATGTTAAATTAGGCATAAAAACTTTGACACAAACAAGAAACCGAGTTCCTAAGTAGAGAAACCCGGTTTCTATTATTAGAAATAAAATCACTCATCAGGTTCTATGGTACTAGTTAGTCCATGATTTTTCAAATTTTCGCAGTAGAACTCAGCAGGTTCTAAAGCACAGATAATTACCAATGCAATACCATTAGAGTGAGCTTCCATCATTATACTAACTGCTTGGGGTTGAGTTAAACTCGGTACAGTCTTCATCAATACTTGCACTACATACTCCATGCCGTTAAAATCATCGTTATGGAGTAAAACACGATAACGAGGGGCAGTTTTGCGGACTGTGGAAGTGGTAGGTTTTTCTATAGTCTCTACAGACACTATTCTATCCTGCTTACTTCAGCAAACTAATATTACGTTTATATTTCTATACCATAACATAAAACTTAATATTACGCTTATAAGTTAAATTTTTTATTTAACTTTTTTTGTCATCTGACTTTTTTATTGTAACTCTTGACTTAAAAATCCCTGACTTGAAAATTGTCATTGCAATTAATCAAAACAGGTATTTTTTATCCTTATTTATCAAAATAATTGGGTCTAAAACCCTGCCTTAATTAGGGAAATATTTTTGGAGGGTCGATAAAATACTAGTTACAAAAACAACTTCTCACTTCTGTACGGGTGATTAGTTTTTACGAAACATTCCGCAGGAAATCATCCCTTATAAATTCTGACTTCGTTAAATCTACTCAAGACTAATTCTTTCCCTGCTAAAATTTATAGTTGTAGAAATATGTTAGGAAAAACATCAATCCAGCTTTGCCCATGATTAATGGCCCAAAAGCCACTCAAATAACTTAAAAGAAAATTGTATATGAAACGTAGAACTCAAACCACTAGCCAACCATCCAGATTCAATTATGCTACTCTGGCAATTTTAGGAGGAGTATTTGTTTTGGGTATTGGTATTGGCATTGCCTTTAGCTCCACTGCTAATTTCACCCCACAAAACGTGGCCTCTCGTGAATTTATAGATCGCAGCGTACCTAACCCCGAACTTTGTGTACAGTTTGGAGCTAGTGCAATGGTAATGAATATGCGCGTTTTCTTGACTTTGAACCCTTTTAATGTATATATATCTCAGCCAGGTATAGAACCAGGATGTGTCATCCGCAGAAATAACTGGGCAATTTTAGAGCAAAGAAAATTAGTCAACAATGAAGAAGTGCGTGATTGTAAAAACCGGATGAACACCTTCGGATATACAGGAAATATCAACGATGAACCAGAGATTGATTGTATTTATCAAAACGACAGCGCTCAAAACCTATTCTTGAAAAACCAACTAGGACCAGGCTTTGCTCCACCTGAAAATAATAATTTCTAAGGCAATAGGAAACAGTACATATAGTAGAGACGTTTTATAGAACGTCTCTACAAGAATATTTTATTTATAACTCAATATAGTTTAGATAAGACTACAATCAATCTGATCGGGAATCTAAAAATAAACTTTTAACATGACAGATTTGCGTAAAAAATACTTAACTGAAATTCATTGATTTATAACTAATTAGGGTTTGCGCTCAAAAGTCTTTTAGTAGGAGTAGGAGACAACCCACCCCTAACCCCTCCCAGGAGGGGGATACAGGATAAAGGAGTAACGGGGAATTTAGAGAAGGTAGAATTCAAGAATTGAGAATTGAGAATTGAGAATTATATCATGTTCGGATGATCACTTATAATAAAGCCAAAATCATTACAGTAGA
>NZ_JBNHER010000275.1:0-1250 GCF_050015975.1 Dapis purpurea BLCC-M126
AATTCCGTAACGGTTTTAACCAGAGGTAATTATCAATTATCCATTATCAATTATCAATTAATGAACAGGAGCAACCATTCAGCAACACCTATCCATTTATAGCAAATAGTCCTGATGAAAACCTATGAAATTTATGGAGATTTTAACAACAATTTATCTGATAGCAATCAAATATTAGTTATCAGTTTTTCTTTGTCATCAATTCCTTTCAAACAGCGATGGCGAAATAATAGTTTATCTGCGAATTTTATCGCAGATTACTTAACCGCATTTTTCTCAGTTGAGAAAAATGATGCTAAGACAGTTGCTCGCAAAAAAGAACTTCAAGCAAGTGTTAGTTATATAACCAATGAATTGCTAGAAAATGCCATGAAGTTCCACGACGACAGAACAAAAAATCCTATTAGATTTGGTGTTCATCTTCTAGAGGATATAGTCGTCTTGCTTGTATCTAATTGCGTGTCTTCAGAGATTTGGTTGAAATTTTATCCAATCATTAATGATTTGATGACTTGCGACCTCGAAGATTTGTATATAGATCAAGTAAAAAAACTGGCCGAAGATGAAAATAATCAAGTTTCTGGGTTAGGACTAATTACCATTATGAGTGACTATAGCGCTACCTTGGGCTGGAAAATTAATAAAATCAAGGATGATAATGGCTTAATAACTATTAGGACAATGGCACAATTTAAGGTATAATGATAAACAATGTGACTATATCGAACCTTTGCTGTAAGTTTTCACTGAAAGTTTATAATATACAAAGGTCTTAAAGCCATTTAATCAATTATCAACAATAGCTAGAAGTAAAAAAATCATGGAAGTTAAAGACCAAAATTATCAGGTTAATTTTGACTCTGACACCGCAACAGTAACTTTTCAAGGTTCCCTCAGACTGTCAGGAATGGAAGAGTACAAGCCAATTGTTGAGCTTTTAAATCAAGTTAACGAGATGGACTATGAGACCATTAATCTTGATTTGAAAGAGCTAGAATTTCTCAATAGTTCTGGTATTAGTGTGTTATCTAAGTTTGTGATTTCTGTTCGCAAAAAAAAGAGTACAAGCATCTTGATCAAAGGTTCAAAAGGTGTGCCATGGCAGGGAAAATCCTTAAAAAATCTCCAACGATTAATGCCTACTCTGATCTTAGAATTAGAAGAATTAGAATAGGATCTGATTCAGGGCTGTTTCTTTATAGAACCCATTTGGTATCTCTAAAAAATTAGGCGATCGCTAACCTCTTAAG
>NZ_JBNHER010000276.1:0-55615 GCF_050015975.1 Dapis purpurea BLCC-M126
AATCCAATATCAAGATAAAAGCTGTTTCATTTTTCTACAGTTTTTTTCGTACGGTTCGCGAATATCTAGAAGAAGACAAACAAGAAATCGGTGAGTTAAAATTCTTACATGATGGTAAGGAAGATAAAAAGAAGAAAAAGAAGAAGAAAAAGAAAAAATAGTAGTTTTTTACTTAGATTATATGATGTTTATGACACAGAATACTATATAAAAATATGGTAGGAATAATTAAATTGAGTAGATATTCCCCAACGATTTACACAAACAAATAAATTACATGGACATCATATTCAATAATTTATGCAGAATATTTGTCAAGTAGAACACATAAAAATATGTATTATATTTGTATGAACTTATAATTTAATACACCTGAAAAATTTTATATTTTTATTATTTTTCAAGTAGCAACTTTGACTATATAATGTATAAATATTTGGAGTCAATTGTTACAAGTTGTCATTAACCAAAGCATAATTACTACCAGGGGAGAAATAAACATGAAGCATCAAGATTGGTTTTTGACTGGAGACGGTCAATGTCAACCTTGTGAAACTGTTAATGAATGGAAATTATTAAGAGAAAATTATCGGTTTTATCGATTTTTAACAGAACTTGAAGATACGTTAAAAGATACTATAGATGAAGCTAGTTGTTTGCCAAAAATTAGATTTTTAGTCAGACAATTTATGACTAATTCATACTGGCTGCAAACTCAAGAACCAGAACCTTGTGAAAAAACAGGAATATCTGTTACTTTATTGTATGATGAGTTAGGATTTCCCCTGACAGTACAAACAGTAAAATTTATGCCAGGAGCAATTTCAACAATTCATAATCATGGTACTTGGGGAATAGTAGCAGTATTAAAAGGTCAGGAAAAAAATACTTTCTGGAAACCTAGTCCTGACCCAGAAAATAAATATAAAATTGAAGTAGCTGGAGAGCAAATATTACAGCCTGGAGATTTAATTAGTTTCACTTCTGATGCTATTCATAATATAGAAGTAGTTGGAGATGAACCTACATTAACTTTTAATATTTATGGTGAAACAAAATCTTCTGAAAGGTTTGAATTTGACCCAGTTGCTCAAACTGCGAAAAAATTCTGAAGAAGGAAGAAGGATTCAATAATTAATAATTAACAATTAATAATTATCTCTTTTGATAAGGAAGAGGATTGGCTAAAAGGAATTTTTTTATTTTTTCTCCATGAATTGAGAGGCTTTGTATCTTAAATTTTAAGGAGGAAGAAGAAAGACAACTGCAACTCAGTAATATCATGTCCGGATAATTAGTGATAGTTTTCATTATCCATTATCCATTATCCATTATCCATTATCCATTATCCATTATCCATTATCCATTAATAATGTCTAATCCTTTACTTTCTCTCAACTATGAACCTGCCATTGAAGCTTTAGGCGGTGACTATTATGATGAGGTACTTGCTGCTGAATTTCCCCAACATATTTTGCGATTTCGTAACGATAAATTACTCCCGAAAATAGGACTAAATTCTCAAGATGTTAAGAATGAGCATTTTATTGAAGCTTTTGGTAAATTTCATTGTGTCGGACCTTTTTTAGCCCTACGTTATCACGGTTATCAATTTGGTGAATATAACCCTTACTTAGGAGATGGTAGGGGTTTTCTTTATGGTCAAGTGCGTGGCATAAATGGTGAATTATATGATTTTGGCACTAAGGGTTCGGGTAGAACGCCTTATTCTCGCAGTGCTGATGGTAGACTTACTCTCAAAGGCGGGGTGCGCGAGGTCTTGGCTGCTGAAATGTTGCACCGTCATGGGGTTCGTACTTCCCGATGTCTGAGTTTGATTGAAACTGGGGAAGGATTATGGCGTGGGGATGAACCTTCTCCTACTCGCTCGTCGGTGATGGTGCGTTTTAGTCGTTCTCATATTCGGTTTGGTACTTTTGAAAGATTGCATTTTTTTAAGCGCCCGGATTTAACGAAAAAGTTATTAGACCATGTAATTGATTGTTATTATTCTCATCTGAAGGAAGAGAGCGACTGCTACCTTTTATTCTACTCGGAGTTAGTAGAAAGAGTTGCTAAATTAGTTGCTCAATGGATGGCTGCAGGATTTTGTCATGGTGTATTAAATACAGATAATATGTCAATTACTGGGGAAAGTTTTGATTATGGTCCATACTCTTTTATTCCCACTTATGATCCTAAATTTACAGCAGCTTATTTTGATTATTCTGGTCTTTACCGTTACAGTCATCAACCATTAGTTTGTAAGTCAAATTTACACCTACTTCAAGAAGCATTAGCTGCGGTTATTGAGCGAAAGAATATGAGGTCAGCTTTAGACGAATTTGATGATTGTTATCTGCATAAATATAGGGAATTAATGATGAGAAGATTAGGGTTTGAACAGTTACCTGAAGCAGATGCAGAAAAGTTACTTCAGCTAACTATAAAAATGCTGACAGATTCTCAGGTTGGATACCACGATTTCTTTTGTGAATTGAGACAAAAATTTTCTCCCCAATGGCGTGATGATATTAGTCAGATTTTTGCTGATTTTGAACAGCCAGAGTTAATAGAGCAGTGGCGACAATATTATTATCATCTTTTGCAGATTTATTCTGATAATGAATTAAAGGAAATGACGGAAAGGTTACAACAATATAATCCGCAACAAAGTTTAATTAGACCTGTAATTGAGTCAGTATGGGAACTAATTACATTAGAGGATAATTGGCAGCCATTTTATGATTTATTACAGCAAATATATGATTGAAGAAGAAATAATATCATGTTCAGATAATCAGCGATAAAACTACGTTTCGCTTTGCGTTTCATGTCGCGAAAGCGAAACAAAAAGTTTTTGTTTGTAGTAGGGCTTAAGCCCTAAGTATATATCGGGCTGAAGCCCTACTACGAACTTTAATTATAACTATTCAACCGGACATGATATAAGGAAGAAACTAAAGAGTAAGAAGTGAAAATTAAATGGGGATACTTTTACCGAAGAATTAAGGTATAAAGCATCTCCTTTAAAGGAGAAACAAGCGGTCGTTTCGGCTCAGAGCCGACATGAATGCGGAGCATTCCGAAGGATGGGATGGCGAGGTTTCCCGCTCTTACAGAGCCGCGAACGCTTTTCATGTCGTGCAGCGAAACGCCATATCCAATCGACCAAGAGAGAAAAAATTTTCCCTACCGCGTCAATCCTCTTCCTTTTAGGGAGAGGTAATTATCAATTATTCATTATCAATTATCAATTATTGAACAAGCTATAAACCCCAACCAATTGTAAACACCGTGTATACGCTATATATTTCTGGTCAACTTACGATCATATTTTTCCCAATTTTAGGCATAAATCAGTGGGAAAAGAAACTGGTTTAACCGCCTATATAAAAAGGTTAAATAATACTTTACCTCAAAGAATTTCTCGGTTGGGCAGGAAGACTTTATCTTTTTCTACAAAAACTAGAAAATTCTTGGGTGCTATAAGGCAGAGCCTAGTGGCAGCTATATTGCATCTTCATAATTTTATAACTACATCTACACGGCTACCATTAATTCATATAATTCATCATAGGTCAAGAGATTATTTTCATTACCAAAAATGAATTCTTCAAAGTTAGTTGTAGTCATGGTAATACCATCTCGTTCAAACATAACCTTATTGTTATTAGCACCGAAACTGATATTGTCAAATTCCTCTATGTTATAAGAGCCAAGGCTGAATATATCATCACCATCACCACCATTTATTTTAGCGTCACCGAAACCTTCAACAAAGTCTTTCCCATTGCCCATTCTTATATTGACGCCACCTCCAAAACTGGAGGCTTCTACTGTATCAGCTCCATCACCCATATAAATGTCGCCGCCAAAAATACCGTAAGAATCGCTTCCACTTGCCTCACCAGTTAGAATATCCTTTCCAGCTCCGGTACGAATCTCACCGTTGGTGTTGTCAATAGCGATCGCCTTGTCCTTAACCTTGGCAAAAGCATCGGCAACAGACTGAGCCAAAGCTTGATTTCCCGGAGTACCACTCAACAAAGCCAAAGCTGCAGATTGTGACAAGCCCTCAGCACTGGAAGTAGCCGTAGCATGGATAGTATCCCTACCTTTAACTGTAGTAATTTTGCCATTTTTATTATTAATACCTCTGGCAATGATGGTTGCCTTAGCTAAACTTTGAGCAAATGCTCCAGCGAAAGCCGTGAGACCATCTGAAACAGGGGCTTTGGCAACAGCCTCGACGATAGCGGAGGCATCTGCTGTAGCTGTTGCGACTGCTGCCACAGAACCTTCCGTATCGCCATAAATACCATCCTGACCCTGACCGTTGTTAATTTCGCCACCGGAGTTATCAATACCATCGGCAGTAGACCTAACTTTTATGGAGGCAAAAGCATTAGTAATCACACCAGTATCAGCAGTATCAGCAATAGCTATAGCTTGAGATACGGTTTGTGCTACAGCAGAGATGTTGGCTGTTGCAGTACCTTCTACTAGATCGCGTCCTCTTCCTGTCTTGAGAATCCCTTTGTTCTTAATACCATTGGCAGCAACATTATTCCCACTAAATTCCGCAGAGGCAATAACAGAGTTGATGTTTTGGGCGTTTTGGGCTGCTGCTCCAACAAGCACTCCCATACCAAAGTCACCATTTACAGAGTCAGTACCAATTAGCTTATCACCTCCTCTACGTGTTTTGATAATGGAGGACTTGGGGTTGAAGAGTGCAATCCCCAGATCGATTACATTAGAGGTTGAATCAAACTTTACTTGACTCAAGTCCAAACCTGTCATAAACAATACCTCTTAAAACGATAAATTAAAAACTACAAGCAGTCCATACCGGACATCTTATTGGTACTTAAAAATTTTCTGGTTGAAAAAATGCCTGTTTGCATAGCATGACCTAGGAAAAGTGAGTCTAGACAAGAAAATAGCCTCGATGCCTTCAACAAGGATATTTTGGCAGCACTCGGCAGGAAAAACATCGCCAGAAAAGGATTTATACCTTTTTGACGTAAAAACCTATACCTATCTATATTTGACTCTATTTATCTAAGTCCTAGGATGCTTTGAACAAGTTAACTTTAACTTTGTTTTGTTTTAATCCTTTAACATAATTTAATCTTATCCAGAATAATTCGGAAGTAGTTGCCAATTTGGCAGATTTATTCGGGAAGTCGGCATTGCTGAGTGGTGGGATGAATATTAAGTAGGACAGGCATCTTGCCTGTTCCTGCCTGTCCGAAAATATAAGGAACGGGCAAGATGCCCCCAAACACAAAACTATTACAGTGCTTTTCAGTTGAGTAGACCACAAAAATGTTGTAGGAGTAAGGAGTAAGGAGTAATGAGTCAGTAGTATGATTGTGGTTTATTCATATGAAAACCGCTGTAAAATCCCAAGCGCATTTATGCGATGCCGGGAAGTGATATCGAATCCGGTAGCATCGGTATAATACCATTTTGATAAATGTTTGTTACAAATAGTAGAAGTAAGGAAGAAGGAAGAAGGAAGAAGAGGTAAATATAAAAAAAAAGGGGAAAATGATAGAGATAGCTATCTAAAATTAATTGGGGCAGCTATTTTTCAACATATCCGATAAAGATTGACCTTTTTGTAGCATTCTTTTTTCAAAGTGGTATAATTAGATAAACAGGGTGGGGAGGATGGGAAGTGTAGGGAGATGTGGATATCTAGAAAGATTTAGCAATAGCTGAAGATGGAACATTTTTTTATACCGAATTAAGAGGATTTGATATCAAGTAGGGGAGCTGTCAGATTGGCGATGTACAGGAGTCAGGAGAGTACAACGTATTTTCGTTATTCAAGCCGCAAAGTCATTTAGAGTAAAATAAAAAGTTGTTCCTTCTCCTACTTGAGAATCACAGCAAATTAAGCCTTGATGACGATTAATAATTCTTTTGACAATTGACAAACCAATACCAATTCCTTGAAACTCATTATCTGAATGGAAGCGCTTAAAAGGAGTAAATAATTCTTCAAAATTTTCTATATTAAAACCTGCTCCATGATCTTTAATAAAATAAATTCGATCTAATTTTTGTTCACATAAGTTTTTGTTTTGATAACATAAATAGCATTGATTAATAATTGAATCTAAATTTTGTTTTTCTGAATATAAAACTCCAAATTCAATATAAGTAACATCTTTTTTAGATGAATACTTCCAAGCATTACTAATTAAATTTTCTAAAGCAATTGTTAAAAAGTTTTGATCTGCTTTAGCTATAACATTGGGATGAATTACTAATTCTAATTTTCTTTGTGGTTCCTTTCTTTGGAATTTTATCAGTATTGATTCAACTATATTACTTAAATCCATTAATTCAAGGTTTATGGCACTTTTTTTAACCTTTGACAACAGCAGTAAATCTTTAATAATTTGCTGCATCCGAGCAGTTGATTCAGAAATAACATGAAAAAATTCTTGAGAGTTTTGAGTGGGATGATTATGATTTTTATATTCTTCTTGGAGAAAATCAATTAATGATTCAATATTCCCTAATGGATTCCGTAAATCATGAGCTACACTATAACTAAAAGCTTCTAATTCTTTGTTAGTTTCTTCCAGGGTTAATTCTAAGTTTTTCCTTTCTGTAATATCTCGGACTGTAATCGCAACACCATCTCCTAATTTAACAGCGATGAAATGATACCATTTTCCTTCTACTTGGTCATTATAATAAACATCTTTCTCTAAATATTTTGCAGTTTCTACTACATTAACAAAATTATCAAATAAGTCATAATCAATTCTATCTAAAAATTTTTTCAGCACTAATTTACCAATTAAATCTTGTGGTTCTCGATTAAAAGCTCTAGCTATAACTGGATTAACAACTAAACAAGAAAAATCAATAATATTTCCCGTTCTCCTATCCCTTAATGCTGACATAGCTGCAATCCCATCAAGAGAAGAATTTAAAATACTAGAAATTAAAGCCCTAGATTGATATAAAATAGCTTCTGCTTCTTGGCGTTGTCTAATTTCTTCTTTAAGATTATTTTGTTCTATTTTTAATAATTGTCTTTCTTCTTCTAATAGTCGTTTTTGTTTTTGAATTGTTAACTGACTTTTGATTCTTGCTAAAACTTCTTCTTCTTGAAAAGGCTTAGTTATATAGTCTATTCCTCCTACTTCAAAAGCTTTTACTTTATCAAAAACTTCATTTAAAGCACTAATAAAAATTATAGGAATTTCCTGGGTTTTAGAATTCGCTTTTAAGGATTCACAAACTTGATAGCCATCAAGTTCAGGCATTTTAATATCTAATAAAATTAAATCAGGAATATCAGTTTCTATAGAAACCAAGGCGCTTTCGCCATCAATGGCTTTTTTTACTTGATAATTATGATTTTTTAAAAGAGTAGCTAAAACTTTTAAATTTTGCAGGTTATCATCAACTATTAAAATAATTCCTTCACAATTTTTCTGTGATATAGTATTCATCGTTTTATAGTTTATCCTAACTCATAGCTTTAATTTTTCTTCCTCTTCATTTTTTATGGAGTATAAGCGATCGCTCGATCGCGCCCTTCTTGTTTCGCTATATACAGAGCTTTATCCGCCATTTTAATCAAAGCATCCGGTGAACTTTCTGAACTAGGAATGATACTGGCAATACCCAGACTAGCAGAGAGAATTGAACTTACCTTTGATTCTTTGTGAGGAACTGCTATTTTACGAACAGCTTGTTGGATAAGTTCAGTGATCGAACTCGCCCCTTGCAGATTTGTATTAGGCAAAATAATCACAAATTCTTCACCTCCATAACGAGCAATCAGATCGTAAGGACGATTTAAGACATTCTTTACAGCTTGGGCAACTTGCTTTAAACAATTATCTCCAGCTTGATGTCCGTAAAAATCATTATATAATTTAAAATAATCCAGATCGAATAATATCAGAGATAAAGGTTGCTTTTCTCTTTGACAACGTTGCCATTCTTTCAATATAGTTTTCTCAAAAATACGACGATTACCAATTCCTGTTAATTCGTCTGTGGTTGCGAGATAATTTAGTTCTAATTCTAGCTTTTTCCTGGCCGTAATATCTCTTACAGTAATGGCAAAACCATCAGCTAATTTAACGGCAATAAAATGATACCATTTTTGCTCTTGTTTATATTCATAAGTAAAGTCTTTTTCTAAAGGTATTCCTGTTTCTACGACTTCAACAAAGGCGGGAAATAAATCAGGATCAATTTTATGAATAAATTTTTTAAACACCAATTTACCGATTAAATGTTCTGTTTCTTGATTAAAAACTTCTGCAATAAGAGGATTAACTACTAAACAGCGAAACTCCTCAATATTTCCAGTTTTTGGATTTCTGACTGCTTCTAAAGCGGCAATCCCATCAAGGGAACTATTGACAATACTAGAAATCATTGCCCTAGATTGATATAAAATTTCTTCTATTTCTTTCCTGTATTTAATTTCTTGCTTAAGTTTTTCTTGTTCTTTTTCTAATGATTCTTGTTTTATCTTTAATAATTTTTGTTCTTCTTCTAAGAGTTTTGACTGTCTTCTAATAATTAACTGACTACTGATTCTTGCTAAAACTTCTTCTTCCTGAAAAGGTTTAGTAATATAGTCTATTCCTCCCAATTGAAATGCTTTAACTTTATCCAATACTTCGCTCAAAGCACTAATAAAAATTACTGGAATATCTTGAGTTTGAGGATTAGATTTTAATTTTTGACAAACTTCATAACCATCCATTATGGGCATTTTTATATCTAATAAAATTAAATCCGGCATATCAGTTTCTACAGCAATCAGAGCATTTTCTCCATTAATAGCTTTTTTGACTTTATAATTGTTGTTTTTTAATAAATTTGCTAAAACTTTTAAATTTGAAATTTGATCGTCAACAATGAGAATTGTAGCTTCTAAATTTTGTTTTTGTAAATGATTAGGTTGAATCATAATTATATTTTGAATCTTTTCAATAATAATTAGTCATAAAATAGATTCAAGAAGTTGTCGAATTCTCTGAAATTGGAAATCATCAACTAAAGTCTTTAACTGCTGCCCTAATAAAGATTGAGCTACAGGAATCTCATCAATTAATTCTTCCATCATATCATCATCTAGAGCTTTACTAGCAAAATAGACTTTTTCCAACCATTCAGTGGGCATTGTCTGTAAATCTTCTACTGTTAAACTCGATAATTCAGTAATTGTTTGAAATTGAGTATTTTCTTCGTAAATATATTCAACTCCTAAATGCTTTTGCATCGTTTCAAAAATTATTGATTCTCGGAAAGGTTTTCTGACAAAATCATCACATCCTGCTGATAAAATAATTGCTTTTTGTTCTTCTAATACACTCGCTGTTAAGGCTATAACTGCTGTTGCATTTCCTTTAGTTGTGCCTTTAATCTGTTGAGTGGCTTCATAACCATCCATTACTGGCATTCTCATATCCATCCAAATTAAATGAGGTTGCCATTTTTCCCAGATTTCAATTCCTTCTTTTCCATTTGTGGCTTCTTTTAATTCAAATCCTAATGGTTGTAATAGCTTAATCAATAATAAACGATTAGTCGGGCGGTCATCTACAATTAAGATTTTATAACGGATTTGATTGGGTTGTAAGCCAATTACATGACGTGGTTTTTCTTGAGTTTCTATATCTGTTTTGTTGACAACTTCTACTTCAATATCAAATCTAAAAGTTGTACCTATTCCTACTTGACTTTTAACAGTAATATCTCCTCCCATTAATTGCACAAATTTACGACTAATGGGTAATCCTAATCCTGTGCCTTCTTGACTATTTTTACCTGTTTCAGTTTGAGCAAATGGTTCAAATAATTTACTCATTTCATCTTCAGCTATTCCTGTTCCTGTATCTCTGACTTCAAAAATAATAGTTGCTTTTTCATTATTACCTTTCCCCCTTTCAAAGGCTTTTCCAAAATTTTTATCCCTTTGAAAGGGAAGATTAAGGCGGGATTGTTTTTGACTAATAACTGTGACACTCACACCCCCTTCTGAGGTAAATTTAATTCCATTATTGATTAAGTTAATTAAGACTTGCCGGAGTTTAGTTTCATCGGTATAGATATATTGAGGTACACAATCTTGATAATCAAATATTAATGTTAATCCTTTATTTTCTGCTGTAATATGTAATAAGTCTTCCAGTTCGTTCAACAAGGAATAAAAATCAAATTTATTGGCATTCAGATTCATTTTCCCGGCTTCAATTTTAGATAAGTCTAAAATATTATTAATCAAGGTTAATAAATAGCTACCACTATTATTAATAATAGTTGTATTTTCCTTGTCTTCTTTTGATAAACTCCCAGAACGGAGCATAATTTGCGAAAAGCCTAAAATAGCATTTAAAGGAGTGCGTAATTCATGACTCATATTGGCGATAAAAGTGCTTTTTGCTTGGTTTGCTACCTCTGCTTTTTCTTTCGAGGTTTGAAGTTGTAATTCTAATACCTTGCGTCGTTCAATTTCCTGCTCTAGTGTTTGATTCCAAAAGAAGATAACTATCGTTCCACCAATTCCTCCAATTAATAAAATAATCAGCCACTTAGGTATGGTTTCTTTTACATATTCTTTACCACCATACCAATGGTTATAGGCTTCGTAATAGATGGATTGTCGATCTTGCTTCCATTGTTTGAGATATGTATCAATGGTTTGACGGATATCATCATGTTTACCTTCTGGGGTAGCAAATGTTGATTGAGTTGGGTGAAAAACAATTGAGCTTCTTTCAACTTGATAGTTTTCTTCTTGGAGATATCCAAAAGTACTGTTGACAACACCAGCATCAACTTTTCCACTTTCAACTAATTCAAAGACTTTCGACTCTGTTAAAACTTTAATAACTTGTGGCTGAATGTCAAAATCACGAGTAACTGCCATAAAATTAGATGTGTGGATACTACCCTTAAGTACAGCAACTTTTTTTTGATCTAAATCCGGTAAAATTTTAATTTTGCTGTTGGGTTTTAGGTAAACAGTTCCCCACTTGATGGCTACAGGTTCATCCACAAAATCAGCAAATCTATCTCGCTCTTCTGAATAGGATATAGAAGTAAGTAAATCAATTTCACTGTCTTTCAGTTTTTGAAGGTTAGCATTCCAGTCGTCATATACATATTCAAGTGTCCATTGTTTGCGTTTAGCAATCTCCTCTAACAAATCAATAAATAATCCTTGAGGAATACCCTTATCATCAACAAAAACACCTGGTGGATTATTTTGAACACCAACTTTGATTGATTTTTCAGCTTTAGCTACACAATCAGAAAATATGCTCAACAACCCGATTACGAATACTAAAAAGATACGAATTTGGAGCTGCATAGACTTTGTAATGGAAATGGTATTTTACTTAAGTATTTTACCAAAAAGATAACTAAATATTATATAAATATTCTTTGATTGATAGGCATTGTCTGAAAATTATCTACTTGAAAAGAAAATTAGATATCAGCAGTAAAAAAAGGAGAATTTTATGGTTTTTATGCTTAATAATTTTAATTGAATATTCAAGGATTATTCTAATAATTGTCTAATAGTCTGAAATTGAAATTCATTCACTAAAGTAGTTAACTTTTCCGCTAATAAAGATTGGTCAACAGGAATTTGTACAATTAGTTCTTCCATCATATCATCATCTAAAGCTTTGGCAGCATAATACACTTTTTCTAACCATTCAGTGGGCATTCTTTGTAAATCTTCTACTGTTAAACTTGATAATTCAGTGCCAGTTTGAGATTGACTTTCCTCTTCGTAAATATATTCCACTCCTAAATGCTTTTTCATCGTTTCAAAAATTATTGATTCTCGGAAAGGTTTTCTGACAAAATCGTCACATCCTGCTGATAAAATAATTGCTTTCTGTTCTTCTAACACACTTGCTGTTAAGGCGATAATTGCCGTGGCATTTCCTTTGATTGTACCTTTAATCTGTTGAGTTGCTTCGTAACCATCCATTACTGGCATTCTCATATCCATCCAAATTAAATGAGGTTGCCATTTTTCCCAGATTTCAATTCCTTCTTTTCCATTTGTGGCTTCTTTTAATTCAAATCCTAATGGTTGTAATAGCTTAATCAATAATAAACGATTAGTCGGGCGGTCATCTACAATTAAGATTTTATAACGGATTTGATTGGGTTGTAAGCCAATTACATGACGTGGTTTTTCTTGAGTTTCTATATCTGTTTTGTTGACAACTTCTACTTCAATATCAAATCTAAAAGTTGTACCTATTCCTACTTGACTTTTAACAGTAATATCTCCTCCCATTAATTGCACAAATTTACGACTAATGGGTAATCCTAATCCTGTGCCTTCTTGACTATTTTTACCTGTTTCAGTTTGAGCAAATGGTTCAAATAATTTGGGCATTTCATCTTGAGTTATTCCAGCTCCTGTATCTCTAACTTCAAAAATAATAGTTGCTTTTTCATGACTTTCCCTTCTTTGAAAACTTTCCCTGCTTTCAAAGGGGGGATTAAGGGAGGATTCCTTTTGAGTACCAACTGTTACACTTACACCACCTTCAGATGTAAATTTAATCCCATTATTGATTAAATTAATTAAGACTTGGCGGAGTTTAGTTTCATCGGTATAGATATATTGAGGTACATGATCTTCATGGTCAAAGATTAATGTTAAACCTTGATTTTCTGCTGTCAGATGCAATAGGTCTTCAATTTCGTTCAAGAAGGAATAAAAATCAAATTTATTGGCATTCAGAGTCATTTTGCCGGCTTCAATTTTAGATAAGTCTAAAATATTATTAATCAAGGTTAATAAATAGCTACCACTGTTATTAATAATTGTTGTATTTTCTTGATGTTCTTGTGATAAACTCCGAGAACGAGTCATAATTTGCGAAAAGCCTAAAATGGCATTTAAAGGAGTGCGTAATTCATGGCTCATATTAGCAATGAAAGTGCTTTTTGCTTGGTTTGCTACTTCCGCTTTTTGTTTAGCAATCGATAATTGTTGATTCGACTCCGTGAGTTCAACAGTTCGCTCTGCTACTCGTTGTTCGAGAGTTTCAAATGACACTTGTAATTCCCTTGCCATAAGGTTGAAAGACTGAGCTAATTCCCCAATTTCATCACTACGATCGCTCTCCACTATTGTCTTTTGATGCCATTCTCCTTGAGTCATACTTTTTGCCCCTTGGTTTAATTTCAAAATTGGTCGCGTAATCCAACCTGCGGTAAAAATACCTAAGATGATAGCGATAACCAAGGCCAAAATACAAAGGGCGATCGTGATTCTGGTATTGGCATGAATCTGTGCCATAAATTCTGACTGCGGGACAATAATGGCGATCGTCCAATCAGGATGAGATATTTCTATGTCTAAAGGGGTAAGTTGTAACCAATATTGCTCTTGCTCCCAACGAAATTGCGATCGCGTCACTGTATTTCTGTCTCTTGCTAAAGTTTGCCAATGAACTGCTGCTGCTGCAATGGCATGATCTTTGCTCTCGCTTGGTTTCAATCGTTGAAAAGACCCATGATAGTTACCAACATTATCAGTTTTCTCCCTAATTTCCGGTGTAATAAATGGACTTTCATCAATAGAAGTTGCCAGCATCCAACCATCCTCATCGACGATCGCGATACGACAACCATGACAAATATCTAGGGATTTCAAAAAATCTTGTATCAATGTCAAACCCACATTGACTGCAAAAATTCCTTGCAACTGAGCTTGGGAATCAAAAAACGGCGCATAAGTGTTAACCGCGAGAATAGGAAGTTTACCGACTTGAAAGGATTTTGTCCAACCAGGAGCGCCATCTCTGACTGCACCTTGATACCAAAGGGTATCTTGGATAATGAATGGATCAAGAGAAAAAAGCTCTTGGGTACGATTTCCTCTTTCATCCAAAAGATACATAGTCAAACGCTCTGGGCGTTCAGAATCAGAAATCATCCCTTCAATGCGTTCTTTATTTCTGCGATGAGTCACTCGAAACGTTCCGTCAGGGAAACCCAAGAAAATACCAGTGACGGTTTCAAATTGTTTGATGCGCACCCATAAGAGTTGCTCGACTTCAGCTAAATTGTTTAAATTGACTGTTTGACTTCGGACTGCTTCAATATTCATTTTGTTAATTTGCATTGCCGTCTGGAGATTCTGCTGAATATACAAATTAACTCGCTCTACCACTTCTGTCATCAAGCGTTCTGAGAGATTTTGTACTGCCTCCTGACCACTTCGATAAGACAAATAACCTACCAGTCCAACGCTTATCAGCAGTTGCATCACAAAAGGGACTATCAATACCATCCGCAGAGAAAGTTTATGGAACAATGAACTCAAGTACCTGTTTGGCATTTTTTAGTTACCATCCTTCCCATTTATAGCGCGTAGCGCAAGTCAAAAGTCAAAACTAATCTCTGACTGAGTTCTCGCGCGTCTCAAATTTATTATCTGCTACAAGTTTAACTTCTGAATTCTCAATTCTGACTTCGCGATCGCTACACAATCATAGAATAATACCAATTTTATAAATGTTTGCTACAAATGGTAGAAATAAGGAAGAAGGAAGAAGCAAGAAGCAAGAAGGGATAAACATTCAAAAAAAAAGGGAAAACGATAGATATAACTATCTAAAATGAATTGGAGTAGCTATTTTTCAGCACATCCGATCAAGAGCTACCTTTTCGTAGCATTCTTTTTTCAAACTGGTATAATTATTATGTTGAATATCAAAATTAGGATTTTCATTACAGCGGTTTTCATTTCAGTAGACTACAGTAGGGGCGAATGGCCATTCGCCCCTACAGAGTTTTGGTTATGACTATGTGGTTTATCCATCTGAAAAGCACTGTAATGGATAATGAACAATGAATAATGGAGAGTGGCTCATAAAAACTCTCTTCTTATATCAATTATCAATTATCCATTGAAACGGAGAGGCAATAAAGCCGAATTGATTAATTATCAATTATCCATTATCCATTATCAATTATCCATTATCAATTATCCATTATCAATTATCCATTATCCATTATCCATTATCCATTATCCATTATCCATTATCCATTGGTAATATGGATCGCCCAGATCCATATCAATTTGCCATTGATCTAACAGCAACATATAATCAACCACATCATAATTTTGTTGTCTATGTTTTTCTGATTCATGGTTAATTAAAACACTGCGAGGAGTAAACAAAATTCGTTTACCTTTCTTTCTCAATTTCAAACACAAATCAACATCCTGATAATCATAGAAAAAATGTTCATTAAAACCACCTACCGACTCAAAATTTTCCCGACTCACCATCAAACAATCTCTACTCACAGCAGACACCTCTCTTGCACAAACCAAAGAACCTGCATAACCATCATGATTAGTAGGATAACCTCGCATTACATAATTAACTTTTCCCAACTTTTCTAACACAATACCTGCGTGTTCAACAGTTCCATTAGGGAAAAGCAAAAATCCTCCTACAGCACCAACATCAGATTGTTCAGCATAATATAAAAGATGTCTTTGCCAATCATTAACCGCAAGTTCTAAATTAGTATTCACAAAAACAAAATATTCACCTTGGGCAGTTTTAGCACCCAAGTTATAAGCACGAGAATAATTAAAATTACCCGATAAACTTAAAACCTTAACAGCAGGATTTTGAATTAAATTATCTGTTCCATTTTCACCAATTAAAATTACTTCATTTTTAGGATAAGTAGAAACAGACAATAAATTTTCCACCCATTGAATGAGACTTTCCGAAATATTAGGAGTAGCAATAATTAAACTAATCAAAGGATAATTATTTCTCGGCAAAGGATTAATATTTACCCGATGTCTACCCAAACCAGGTTCAGCTTTTGCTGCCAAACCAATTCTTTCTAAATGAGCATTAACAGCAGCTTGTTGTACTACTTCAATACCAGCTTTAGCATCAGCATCTCCCGAAATACTTCCCTGAACTTGTCGCCAATGATAAAGATGTTGAGAAATATGAGCAATTTTATTAGTTTGCTCGGAAACTCGTAACATAAACTCATAATCTTGTACCCCATCAAATTCACTCTTAAAACCACCAGCAGCTAAAGCTATTTCTCGACGAACACATAATAAATGACCGACATACATTACGCCACGAAAATATTCAGGAGACCAGTCAGGTTTAAAGAATGGATGAATATAATTTAAGCCAGAAAAATCAATTTTATCTTCATCAGAATAAACCACATCAAATCCTTCTGCCAGTTTATGCAAACTATTTTCTAAAGCTGTCGGTGCGAGAGTATCATCATGGTCTAATAAACAAATAAATTCTCCTTTAGCCATTTTTAGTGCTTTATTTGTCGCAGCACTAATACCCCCATTATCTTCTGAAAATAGAACTTTAATTCTCAATTCTTTTTCTGCCAAATCTGCAAGAACATTTCTAATTTCTGGCTGTTTTGACCCATCATCAACAATACACCATTCCCAATCAGGAATAGATTGGTTAAGAACACTCAAAACTGTTTCCACAAACCAATCTAAAGAAGAATTCCAAGTAGGAGTTAGGATACTAATAGAAGGTTGAGAAAAATCTCTTTTTCCTGCCATTAAAATTACTGGGTTAATAATTTCCCAGAACTTTTCAACCGTTACTCCTGATAAACCTAATAATTCCTGTTTTTTTTCTGTAGAGGTTTGGTCTCCCAATCCAGAAAAATTATTAACTTCTTCTACTGATTTAGTAGGAGTTTGTTCTCCCAAACCAGGCAAATGAGTATCTACTTCTATCTGGTTAGTTATAATTTTTTTTTTAGTAGGAGTTTCTTCCCCCAACTCAGACAAATTTTTATCTGGTTCGACAGGAAATAAACTTTTAGCTGGAGTATTTATCTTTTTAGATTTGAACTTTTCTAAATCAGCTTTAATTTCTTGAATCTCTGTTTGCGATTTTTCCAAATCTGCCATTATTTCTGTCAGTAAAGGAGAAATAGAAGAGGTAGCTGTATAAATTATTTCCGCAATTTCTTCTTGCTTTTCAATATCAACTTCCAACTTCTGATTTCTGACTTCTGAGTTCCTGTATTCTTCTTGCTTCTCAATATCAATTTCGTACTTCGTGCTTCGGACTTCCTTCCTTCTTTCTTCTTCCTTCTTTCTTCTTCCTTCTTCCTTCCCAAGAATCAACATATCTGGATAACTTTTACAACCCACTCTGCCACACCAAGAACCGTAGAATTTTTCTAACACATCAAAACCAGAATTATTCACCCACTCCAACAATAAAGACTCTAGAAAACCCATACCTTTTTCTGGAGCATTAGGGTCTTTAGTAAAACCTTCTTGAAGTCGATGAATAAGAGGTTGAGAACTTTTACCTTCAGAAATTAATTGTTCTGACTCATGGTTAACCAAGAAACAATTAAATAATAGACGACCGCCTGGTTTTAAAACTCGATAAACTTCATCTAAATAATTACGAATCTCACTTCCACCGACTTGAGTAAATCTAGAACTAATAAAGACAAAATCAAAACTTTTTTCATCGTAGGGAAGTTGAAAATCTGAGTCTATCTGACGAAAGCTGAAATGAGGTTTTTGAGTTGTAATATTTTCCTGTGCCCAAGATATTAATTCCTCAGAAAAGTCAAATCCTTCATAACGCCCTGGAGATTGTAAATAATAGGAAAGACCATAAGCAATATTCCCAATTCCACAACCAATTTCTAAAACTTCAGCAGTGGGTTTAAGACCTACCCTTTGGATAAAGTCACCTAAAAATTTGAAACTTCTGGGAATAAAATTACTTACCCCCCCATCTATATATTTATCATCAGGAATAGGCAGGGAAGGTTTAAATAATTGAAACAGAATATTTCCCTCTTGCCCTTGAAATATTGGAGTTAGAGCAATCAGAGAATTTTGACAGTTTTGAAGTTCTGTTTGAGAGAGGAAAATTTCCAGGCGAAACCTAGAATTTTCAGCATTATTAAGTTTAGGGCGAACTTTTGCTATATCTGGACTAGGTAGACCTAATTCTTGTGCAAAAGAAGTAAATTGTTTACCTCCAATAACAACTTTAAAACCCTCTACAGAACCAAAATTTTCCGAACCTACCCAACCATATATGACTAATTTTTGATCGGAAATTCCTACCTTATCTAAATAACCAAAAGAATCAACCACTATCGAACTAATAGATTTATCAATCCCAGAATATTGTTGATTTTCAACTTTTAAATCTTGAGTTTTACTAAGTGTTATACTGGTTGTTGTAATTGGTTCAATTGCTGGAATAAATTTGGGTTGTTCTGAAACTATGGGTGCTTCAGGAAAAGTAATTTTTTGAGGATTACCTAATACTTTGGATAAAACCCTACCTTCACCATCTTTAAAGATGGGAGTTAAAACAATCTGAGCATTTTGGAATTGTGAGATTTGTTCTGGGTTAAGAGGTACTTTAAGGCGGAATCTTGCTTTACCAGAAGTATTAAGATTACGGTGCAATTTTTCCACATCTGGACTTGGTAAATTCAAAGCAGCTTCAAACTTCTCTATTCTCGTATCTGCAATAGTTAATTTGAAACCTTTTACTTCCCCCGAATTAGGAGAAACCACCCAACCTGTAAGTAGTAATTCTTGATTATCAAATTCTGCCTTGTCTAGAGAACCTAATATTGGTAATAATTCTGTTTTCTCTGTCACCGGATATTGCTGTAAATTAACTACATTTTTTTCTGGTAAATTAATATCACTGCTAACTTCTTCTCCACTTCTGAATTCTGAATTCTGAATTCTAAATTTTTGACTTCTTCCTTCTGCTAATTTTAAAGCTGCTGCATAAAGTTCCATATCTTCACTATTAGCAGCAGCTAAATCAGCCATTAATTTTTTATCTGATAAGACTTCCTTTTGAAATTCAACATATTCTGGATAAGGATTTCTATTTTGATAAATCACCTCATAATCAGACCAACCTAAAGTATTTTTCAGTTCCAGTAAATCTTCAGCAAAATATTCTGTAATTCCCACAAAATCAAAATAATCTAGAGACTTACCATTGACACAATAAGTCATTAGATTACTATTACTTTGAGCAAACTTTAACAAACCTTCTTTATTGAGATAGTCTTTTGTAGGATTAGATATGTGACGAAAACAATAATCAGAAATCAACCGCCGAATCGGTTCTCTTAACCATGTAATTCTCTGAGCATTAGGAAATAATTTATCATACTTACCAGCCCGAAAATGACCCTCAATAACTTTAGTCTGCCAATGAATAGTAGCTGGCATATTATCTTCAAACATATTAGTTTTATCCGTCAGAACTCCTTGAGTTCCATAAACCTGTAATAAAACCTGTCTAAAAGCAGTTCCAGCAGCTTTTGGCACATGAACAGAAATCAATTCTACCTGCGGAGTTTGGATTGGTAAATTATTTGCTTCCGGTGTTTTTACTAAAGAAGATAAAGCAGGAGTAACCGCATTTAACAGAGGTTCTCCTTCACAATTTTCTACTAAAGGAATTAAAATAATCAGAGCATCTTTAAATTCTTGTTGCTGCTGTTTATTCATCGGCAACCTAATAATAAACCGAGCATTATTAGCAGCCGAAATATTTGGATGTGCCCTGCTTACTCCAGGACTAGGAAGATTTTGAGTTAAGGCAAATCCTGTTAATTGCTGACTGCCAAATAAAACTTTAAAATTAGTCACCTCTTCAGACTCAAATGACAGAACCCATCCACTTAAACAAACAGTTTCATTTTCTATTGCTACTTGGTCTAAAAATCCAGTAGTTGCGGCTAGTTGTTTAGATTGTTTATTTGTTTTTTCAACTTTTTCCATATTAGTAATATTTTGCTAAATTACTTGCTAGTAAATTATGATAATAAACTAGGTATTGCCACGATTTATAAGTTAATTTATATATTTTAACTCTGTGCGGGCATGGTTACTAAGCCCTTAAAGATTTTTTTCCAAAACTAACAAATCTTCTTTAATAGATGAAGTCCGACCACACCAAGAACCATAAGATTTTTCTAGAATCTTAAAACCTCGTTCTTCTATCCATTTTAATAATATATTCTCACTAAATCCAATCCCTTTCTCTGGCAAATTAATATCTATAGTAAAACCATCTTCTATTTCATAAATAAGCTGTTGGGAACTTTTACCTTTACCTATCAACTCTTCTGATTCCGAATTGACTAAAAAGCAAATTAATAAACATCTCCCTCCAGATTGTAAAACTCTATATATTTCATCCAAATAATGACAAATTTCATAACCTTGTAAATGAGTGAATAAGTGAGAAATACAAACACAATTAAAGCTAGCATCAGGATAAGGGAAAATAAAATTATTTGCAGATATTTTTCCTGTAGGATTATAAAGAGGGTGATGAATATTATGCCAGTTAAAATTAAAGTTAGGTTTGCGATTTGTAATTTCTTTTTTTGTCCAGATAATAAAGTTTTCTACTACATCAAAACCTTCATAACGACCAGAAGGTTGTAGGTAATGAACTAAGCCATAAGCAACTGTACCAATATTACAACCAACATCAAGAATATGGTCTGTTGGTTGTAAACCTAATCTCTGAATTAAATCTCCTAATAATTTGAAGGAAGTACGAAAAAATTGACCACTTCCATCAGAATTAGTTGTTTTTATATACTTCTCTTCAGGTGGTGGTAAAAGAGGTGCTAATACTTTCAATATTACTATACCTTCACCGTCTTGAAATTGAGGAATCAAAGCAATTAATGAATGTTGTAATTGATTAATTTGTTGTTGATTTAAAAGCACTTTGATACGGAATCTAGCATTACCAGAACCGGATAAACTAGGGTGAACTTTTTCTACATCTGGACTAGGTATATTCAGAGTTTTGTCAAAGAAACTAAACTGTTGATTCCCAATAGAAACTTTAAATCCTTCTAATATACCAGCATCAAGTGAAGCAACCCAACCAGATAAGCGTAAAACTTGATTTTTAATTATTATTCGATCAATAGAACCCCAAGTAAGTAAAGGATTAATTTTTCGTTTTTTCTGGATACTTTTTTGTTTCCTAGAATAATCTTGAGTATAGTATTGTATCTGGGATATTTTTCTCCGCTTCTCCCGTATACTTAAGGCTTCTTGATAAAGTTCTATATCTTTATAATTTATCGCCGATACTTGATTAAGTATTTGTTGATTAGATAATACTTCTTCTAGTAATAACTGATATTCTGGATAGGGATTAGTATTTTGAGTTTCTAATTCATATTCTGGCCAATTTAGCATTACTTTGAGTTCATGTAAATCCTGACTAAAAAATTCTTGAATACCTACAAAATAAAAATCTGTTAATTTCTGTCCTTGCACAAATTTTGATTTGATTAGATTTTGCATCTCCGGCTTTTCAGCAAATTCTCTAAATGTCAAATTTGATTCTTTTACAGGTGCTAAATTTTCTGCATCACTTTCTACTAATATTTGCCAAGTTTTCCAAAAAAAGTAAAGAGAAATTAACCGTTTTATCGGGTCTCTTAGCCAAATAATTTTTCTATACTCTGGAAATTTATTATCATATTTATCCCCAGGAAAATGACCATGAATTACTTTGACTCCAGGCTTGGGATTAGTTAACATTTTATGGCGTAAATCACCTCGATGTGGATAATCAAAGAAAATCTCTTCTGGATGATATATTTGTCTCAAAACTTTTTTAAATGTTGTACCAGCAGTTTTTGGTACATGAATTGAAATAACTTTTGCGTTTACTTCTTCTGTTCCGTAAGGTTGATTTATCTGGCTCATTTTTTGATTAAATTTTTACAATAATATTGTGCTTAATTCGTAAGTATTCAGCTATTAACAGTCAGCTCATCCTGCGGAATGCTACGCAAATAGCTTTTTAATGAACTATGTGGTTGGATAAACTATTAAGGTTGACTAATAGACATCTCCAATAATAAAAAATCAAATCAATTATCACACATAAATCATCAATTATTTTACCCTACTACCTACTACCTAATCCCTCTTTTTTGGAGATGTATAATGGAATTTTACAAATACTTTTAATTCTTTGAAATCTCTCAATTACTTTTTCCTCCCTTAATAGTAATAAAGCTAATAGCTGATAGCTAATAGCTGACCGCTTACATTAATTCTGGTTTTTTTGAGATTTTGAAGCATCAATTTTAACCTGAATTTTTTCTAGTTTAGACTTGTATCTTTCTAAAATTATCTGGTAGTTAGATAACTTTGAGTTAAGTTCAGTTTTTTTTTCTACAATTAGTAAATCTTGATAAGTAAAAGATTTGCGACCACACCATGAACCATAATATTTACCTACAATAGTTAAGCCACTTTCTTTTATCCAATCAATTATTAGGGATTCTTGAAAACCCACAGTCTTTTCTGGCAGTTCTGGATCTAAACAGAAACCACCTTCTATTTCATAAACTAAAGGCTGAGAACTTTTATCATCAGCAATTAATTTTTCAGTTTCATAGTTAATTAAAAAACAGGCAAATAAACACTTTCCTCCTATTTTTAAAACTCGCTGAATTTGATGGAGATAATGACGCAGATCAATACTAGACAAATGATAAAAAAGATTACTAATACAAATCACATCAAAACTTGCTTCTGGATAGGGCAATATAAATTCTGTCATAGGCATAGTTCCCTTGGTATTACAAAGAGGATGATAAATATTGTGCCATTGAAAGTTAAAGTTTGGCTTTCTAGAAGTAATTTCTTGTTTTGCCCAATCAATTACTTTTTCTGAAAATTCAATACCTTCATAACGCGCTCTAGGTGTTAAGTAATAAGTCAAACCATAGGCAATTTCTCCTATTCCACAGCCTATATCAAGAATACTATTTGTAGGTTTGATACCTGTTCTTTGAATTAAATATCCTAACCACTTGAAAGCATTAGAGTGAAAGTTAAAAGCACTATTTCTATTAACTCGCTCTATGTATTCTTTGGTAGGAAGCATAAAAGAAGGATTAAAGACATTAACCAAAATACAACCCTCAAAGTTTTCCGCAATAGGGGTTAAAACAATTAGGAGGTTTTGATAGTTTTCTCTGTGTGTTTTATTCAAAGGTATTTCTAGATAAAATCTCGCTTTTCCTGATCCTTTGAATCTAGGGTGAGCTTTTTTTATTCTCGGACTTTTTATTCCTACAGTTTGTTTAAAGTCTCTATATTCTTCACCTCCAATCCAAAGTTTAAACTCACTAATAGGAAGCATATTTAAAGAAACTATCCAACCTGTTAATTTTAGGTATTGATCCTCAATTACTACTTTACCTATATTGCCAATAGTTAGTAATAAGTTAGACTTTTCTAAATAGGAAGAGACATTACTATTATCTTTGGTAATTATGCCTAATGATTTCTTGAGTTGAGGAATATATCTGTGAATAGTTAAATCTTCTACTTCATTAAATATCACATCTTTCGATTCAAAATGCGACCAAGGTCTTTGTTCATTTTTAGTTGCCCTACCTCGCATCATTTTTTTCATACTTTCTTCTTTTGAGCGAGTAGTATAATGATTTATTCTTAGTTTTTTAATGGAATGTGTTGATGAAAAAGGTCCGTTAATTCTTTGTTTATTTTCTGTTACTGCCCGACCTTCAGAAAATACAAATTGATGAGGATTCAGTGGGCGAACTGTTTTTTCTGGTTGTACAATACATTTGATATGTTTATTAGGACCAAAACTTGTCTTAGCACGTTTAATAAAGTTTTCTATTTGTAATCCTTCGGGCTTTTTTTCATGTCCTGATGTACCAAAATTTAGCCAGTTAACTCCTAATGCTGAAACGTCATAAAATTCATCTATTATGTCTGTTATTTTATCTGCTACCGTGGGAAATAAAAATTCATCTAAATCGATAAATGCTATCCATTCTGAGTCATATCTGTGATTCTTTACACAATGGGTATAAGCCGAGATTTGTCCTGGTTTGTCAGACCAATAATAATATATTACTTCTCCATTTTGAATATATAATTGCAAAATTTCCTGAGTATTATCTGTACTGTTGTTGTCATATAAATAGAATTTTTCTACACCAACTAATTTATGAAATTCTAACCATTCTTCTAAATAAGGACTTTCATCTTTCATTATGGCGCATATACTGAGTTTTGTTTTAGTATTTGTATTCATTGCATTTTGTACCTCACCTGTATTGAAATTTCTATACTAATCATTTCTACTACCTAAAATTTACTTGTAATCTCAATAAAAGAATAATTTCAAAAATAAGCTGCAGTAACCAAAGAACTTTATTTTCAAGTCTCTTTGACTAAAAATAAAGAGTGGTGGTCAATTATAATTATTTTGGTTAAGGAAAAGTAGAAGCATCTTGCTCCCTTGCTAGGTATTATTTGAGCAAAACTAGCAATTCTATTAATGGGAACTTTTTCAATAACTTTTCCTTCATTTATTACTTCTACTGTGACTGCGGTCGAACTTTTACCCACAACTAAACCTAAAAATTGAATCTCATTGTTTAATATATTTATTAATTTTGTTTGTTCGATCTAGAAATCATATCCACAAATGTTGAGAATTAATTTTCGATAACCTAACATCTATTAAACTTAAAATTTTCTATCATCTCATTGTCATTTTAATTATTTTTAAACTGTTGATTTATTTTTTCATTATAGCTAATGGTTTTTGCCACCAATATGTATTTCGAGCTTTACTAAAAGTTTCTGTAACTTGCCAATTTTTTAATAAATTATGACTAGGCTTATATTTTTGTCTTTGTGCATCATCCAACATTAAAATTCCTCCTGGTTTTAAAACTCTAATTTACGCTTCTAGACATTTCATTCGATCGCGACCATTAACAATAATTAAATCGAAAAATTCTGGAGCAAACTCTTTACATAATCCATGATATGGTCTAGACAAAAGTCTTAAATCTACAGAATTACAATTTGCATTTTGATCGAGGTAATTTTTCACCCTTTCATACCACTTAATATCATGTTCAATAGAAATAAGTTTTTTAGTTAGTTTAGACATCCATATCGTAGAATAACCACTGTCAAATTATAATACATTAGCATCTGGTTTTTGTTTGAGGAAGTTCTCTAAAAAATCAGTAGCTTCTGGAGTTAATAAGGGAGTATTTCTGATACTTAGTGGTTTATTTTTTTTTTGATTTTTTTTTTGATTTGACGTTATTTTTGGTATCTTCTGTTTGAGGATTATCTAACTGATTATGACTAGAGCTTGGCAATGAGGTATTAGTTACTTCAGTAGATTGCTTTAGTGTTTTTTTTCCCAGATGTTTAAATTCTTCGGGATTGATAAATCGCAAACCTTTTGCTGAATTGATTTTATCAGCTACTAATGGTAAATTTTTGTGCCTTCCATGTAATACTTTGACAGTTCCAGAAACTACTCCGAAAAAAGGAAATCTACAATTATATTCTGGAGCTAGGGTAACAATTCTCAGTTGACTGCTATACAAAACTTCTCTAAAAGTAGGTTGATCGGCATTAGGTGATTTGTATAATTCTAACCATTTAGCAAAAAACTTTTCTACTTGAGGAGATTTTTTATATAAGATTACTCCTGTATTTAACTGTTGAAAACTTTCTGGTACACGATTAACAAAACCTCTAATATTATTAGGAGCATGGGCTACTCCCATGTCAAATTTATCTAAGAGTGTAAATATTTCTGAAAAGTCAGCAGATATATAGGTGTCTGTATCAATAAATAATGTGTAATCATAAGGAGATTCATACATATATTTGATTTTATCTACATGATTGTAATCTGGTTTTTCTATTACTATCACTTCGTCAAAATTAGAATTTTTGATATCTTCGCTAGTAAAAATCGTTACTGGTATATTTGGCATTTTAGCTTTTAAACTAGCTACCGATTGACAAGCTTCACCAATAAATTTTTCTCCAGTAGCAATATAAATTACTCCTACTGATTTGTAAGATTTATAGTTTAATTTTAAGGAGCCAAGAGGTACACGACTTTGATCTTTGAGTATGGCTTGTAATGTTAATTCAGATTCTTTTGGTAAACTAATTAATTGTATTTCTGTGGAAAAACCACTTTTTTTTGCGCTAGTAACTTGAGGATAAGCTCTTGCTACACCAGGACGTTGTTTGTTGATAGGTACTTTGTTAATTACTTGACCATTACTAATAATTTCTACTGCTACAGCAGGAGAATTTTTACCAACTACCCACCCGACTAATTTAATTGTATTTCGTTGAAAAATTTCTCCTGTTTTTGGTCTATCTAAATAACATCCATGTAATAGATTTGAAACTGGCTTTAATAATTTAACACTATCAATTTCTACTTGAATATTTTCTGACTGATGTTGTGTTTGATTTGTATTTTGTTGAGATTCTTGATGTAATAAATTTCCTGTACCAGTAATTTTATAATGTCTCAATCTCCGAATTTCAGTAACTAAGTTTTCTTGATGGAAAAAATAGCTACTATAAATATTTTCTACTTGGCGATCGCAATCATGTACAAAAACATCTGTACTTCCAGTTTCAAAAGCTAGTTTGGCAGCTATATATATACTCTTCATTCTGCCTGGCAATTCTTCTGAGTATCCAGCGGGTGCATCAATAAAAATCAAATCCCATTTTGTTTGTACAATCTCCTCTGGAAGCACCATTGACAAACATTCTTTACCCTGACTATATTCAGTTAGTAAATTTAACCAATCTTTGCTTTTTGTACCATAATCAACTAAATAAGCTACAATATCTGGATAAGTTTCTTTTGCCCAGTTAAACCATTCTTGATTATCTTCTATAAATATAGTTCTACCTTCTTTATTAATCTCCATCCAAATACTACTGTCTCTACCAACACCAAATATCAAGAAGTTACTGGGCTTTTTCGGACTAATTGTATTGATGATATATGAATATTCATCAATATAACAACCAGATAATTTAGCTAATTTATTTTTATATTTTTCGCTTGGTAAAGTGTTAGTTTTACCATCACTAGTTAATTTATGAACAGGAGCAGTATTTGTGATTGAATCATCACTAGATTTAATTGATTTAGGTTGACTAGCAGTTGATTTGAGCTTTTCTGAAGTAGTTTCATGCTGTAGAGTTTGGTATTTGTCCAAGCCAGTTTTAGCCAAGCTCAATTTAGATTTGTATTCTGATAGTAGTTTCATTCTTTCGCCAAGTCGCTCTAGTGATTTTTGTGATTGTTTCTGTGTTTCTATATCGGACATAATTGAAAACTCCGTGGTTGTTAAACAATAGAATTTAGCTCAGTGTTTGTTGAGATTTATCTCTAACTACAAGCCAATAAAATATTACTATTTTTTATTAATTAGAATAGATATTTACTAGACTTCAATCAAGTTAAAATTGTTGCTAATTATCTCAAACTTTGGTGCATTTAAACAAGAAGTAATTGTAATTTGTGGTCATTGGGTTGGACAGTCTTGTTGGGTGCATCTCAATTAGGCGATGGGCAAAAATACTTAGAGAAATTAAGCGGTAAGAGCCCCATGGAGATAAGCACAACAATATCTGAGAAGATTAGGGGTATTACTTGGTAACTATTGCGCTCCCGGCAACTACTGCCTGTCATGCCTGATGGTTTTGATTGAGTATTTCTACTCATCGCATATCTGAGATGCACCCGTCTTGTTTACTATAAATTTATACCTAAATATCATAATGAGAAAATACAACAACTTAGACTTTTCCTAGGTTGTCATCTGCCATCAAGATATAGTTTTCAAACTAAGGACAAATCCATAAGTAACTTATCTTTCTTAAATTCCACAACTACTTTGATTCCAATACTATTAAAATTAATCGTAATTTCTCAGGATTCTACAATAGTTTAGGAACAGCTTTGGTTGAGAAAGAATTCTATATTAATCCCAGACAGATCTTTAGCTCATTTATGAGTGACAAAAACTGAATTATACCAAAAATAAGAATATGCACTCCCAGTTAAATCTAGAAACAACAGTAGTTGAAAATCTGCAACAAGCAGAAACTTATTTGGCCAAAGGAAAATTAGATAAAGCGCAGGCAGCTTGTCAAAAAGTCTTAGCAGCACTACCAGAGTTTGCCCCTGGGTACAAGATACAAGGAAACATTAGCCTGGCTATAGGCCAAGTAGAAGAAGCTATGGGTTGGTACAAAAAAGCCCTTACTGCTCAACCCGATTGGGCAGAAGTCCATGCTAATATGGGTAGTCTATATGCTATGCAAAAGCAGTGGGAGCTGGCTATAGCCTCTTATCAAAAAGCGATCGCCCTCAAACCAAATATTGCTGGATTTTACCGCAACTTGTCCAAAATTTGGCATTTGCTAGGTAAACCAAAGTTAGCTGCTGAGTATTCTTATCAAGAATTAACTTTAGAGCCAGAGTCCGCAACAGCATTAGAATGTTTAAGTCTAGGTAAAACTCTTTTTGACCATCAGAAGTTGACTGAAGCGATCGCTTGTTATGGCCGAGCAATTGAGTTAAATCCTAATTTATTTAAAGCTTATCATTTATTAGGAGATGCTTTGATAATTCAAGGTAGTTTGGATGAAGCAATAAACTCTTATCAAAAGGCGATAATACTTCAACCGAATACATGGATAGCTTACCAAAAACTAGGAAAAGCTTTAATAGAAAAAGGTGAATTTGATGAAGCAGTCACTACTTTTGAGAAAGCCATAGAAATTAACCCTAATGCTATTTGGTCTTACCAAAAATTAGGGGCAGTTTTGATGAATTTAAATAATTGGGATGCAGCAATTGATGCTTTCCGTAAGGCTATAGAACTTAATTCTCAAAATGCTTCTTTTTACAACAATTTGGGATTGGCTTTAGCTAAAAAAAAGCAATACTCAGAAGCAGTTGAATATTACAAAATAGCCATTGATTTGAAGCCAAATAGTCAGGGATTTTATCGTAATTTAGCTAAGGCTTTATCAAAGAAAGGAAAAACTGAGGAAGCACTCGTCTGCTACTCAAAAGTAATTGAATTAAATCCAACTAAGGGCGATGCTTACTATTTATGGGGACAAATATTACGAGAAACAGGGAGGTTTGCTGAAGCTTTAGAAATTTACCAAAAAGGGCTAGAAAATTTACCGAAAGAATCTCAATTTTTTCCCAAACTTGAGTCTCTACTGACACAGCAGAAGCAAAGTCTAATAGAAGATTATCGTAGTTGTGCAAAAGACCACAAACAAACTGGAAATTTAACAGAAGCAATTCAGGCTTATCAGAAAGTTACTGAACTTCAGCCTCAAAGTTCAGACTATTATGAACTAGGGATATTGTGGATGGAAAAACAAGATTGGGAGGCAACACTTTTATGCTATGAAAAAATTTTATTTTTAGAGAAAAAGTCTGGCAAAGACAGTCAAATCTCCAAATACCTCTTGTTAGGAGTGTCTTTGGTAAAAAATGGAAAAATCAAACAGGTTATTGATTGTTATCATCGAGTTTTCCAGAAAGATTTGCAGAATTTATGGTGGTATTATTGGTTAAGTATTAGTTTGTCAGAAGTAGGGTTAATTCCAGAAGCAGTTAGTTTGTTTAAGGAATGGCCTAAGCCACAGTCTTACTCATTACCAGGGCAAAAAATCAATAATAATTCTCCCAAATCAATCTACGATAAAATATGGAATTGGTTTAATCAAAAAAATACCAAAGAATTTGATTTAGATATAGAGAATATAAATTCTGATCATTGGGAAACAGAAGCAAATCAAATTAAAAATTATTTTGCGAAAAATAAAATTGTAATATTTAATATCAAAAAACTCACAGAATCGGAGCAAGAGCATCTTCAAACATTAGGAATATATTTAGAATATCTACAAATCATTGCTCTGGAAAATAATGAACTAGAAAATATTTATATCAATTATTTTCATCAAGAATTACCAACTAATCCTCTCAAAAGAACACAACATTATCCCCATAGAAAACTATCTACTCCCGATCGCCGTCTCAATAGTGGAGTAGAATTTAGCCAGACCATAGCAGAATTCCAATATATGTATGCTTTAGATCCAATCACTGGTAATCTGATCGGGTCAAATGAATCTTTTTATCACCAAGACCTGACAATTATTTATCGTTTTGTGGGTGCTGAAGTATTTTATATATTAGCAGGGGATTTTGGTGGCTGGAAACTATCTTTATATATTCCTAAATTTGAGATAGCTATAATATTATCAAATAAAGCTCCCCACACTATTAAACATACTCAGGGTGATTATAATTCCTTAAAGGCTTATTTTGTTACTTATTTTAGAGAAGTTAAACAATATATTCATTCCCAGCAGCCAAGATTGTTAACATCAATTGTTGGCTTTCGACGCAATCTGGGACACTTTTTTTGGCAAGAACTTAATGGAATATATTATTTATACAAAAATCTTTTGTTAGACCAGATAGATTGTTTGGCAGTAGGAAACTCTCAACACCTAGAAGTTACAGAAATTTTCCCAGAACTCAAAAATAAAAAACAGTTAATTCTGGAAGATTTACCAGAAATTCAAAAGTTCAAGTTATTGTTGAAAAATAACTGTTTATGTTTGAGGGTGGCTGAACATTTTATTACTCAAGAATATGTTTCTAAAATATATGATGTTGCTTGGCATAAATGCAGTGAAAATTTCAGAGAAGTATTACCAAATAGAGAAAATAATCAAGAGTGTTTCCCTCTACTATGGGTAAATATTCGGGCGCACAATAAAAGTTGGGTATCACAGGAGCAAGGATATGCAAATATTATTAACAAATTAAGTGAAGATTTTCCCAATATCGGGATAGTGTTTGATGGCTGGATTGATTGTAATGAAATAGTAGAAAATATTTTTAAAATGCTAAAGCAAGATATAAAAATATATAATACATTGGGTTGTCCTTTAGATGAAAGTATAGTTTGGGCACACAAAATTGATGCTTATATTTGTGTACTTGGTTCGGGATTAGTGATTACATCATGGTTAAGTGATAAACCTGGTGTAGCTTATGCTAATCAAGGTCATCTGAAACAACAAAACTTTTGGTCTCGTGTGAAAGAAAATGCTATAGCTCCCTCCTTTTTGAGATATCAAGATATTAAAGAACTAGGGAAAGGAGCTTATGGAAATTATCAAATTAATTGGCAAACTATATATCAAAGAATATTTAAGATTCTCAAAAAAATTGAAAAGTAAAAGCTAATGGCTGAAGATAAAAAATAAAAATAAGTACAAGAGATGATGGTCATTGTTCACGAACTTTGAAGAAATAAAAATATAGATAAATGGAATCTAAAACGATATTAGTTGTTACAACAATTTCAGCACCCAATAAAGTTTTACGAGAATTAGCAGTAGGCTGTCAGTTATCCCAGTGGGATTTCATAATTATTGGTGATACAAAAACACCAAGTGAATTTTTTTTAGCAGGTTCTGAATACTATGATATTAATGCTCAAATAGCCACAGGATTAGAATATGCTAAACTATGCCCCACTAAACATTACGCTAGAAAAAATATAGGTTATTTACTAGCAATACAAAAAGGAGCAGAACAAATAGTAGAGACTGATGATGATAATCTGCCTTTAGATAGTTTTTGGCAAGAAAAATCTTTAGAGATTCAATGTAAAATTATCGACAATGGAGGCTGGGTAAATGTTTATAAATACTTTTCAGAAGCACCAATATGGCCGAGAGGATTACCATTAGACAAAATTAACGACCCTATAATTCCTTATCAAGAATTATCTGAATCTTTATCAGAATGTGTAATTCAACAAGGACTAGCTAATCAAAATCCAGATGTTGATGCAATTTACAGATTGATTTTACCTTTACCTCAAGACTTTAGAAATAATGTGAATTTAGCATTGGGTAAACATAGTTGGTGTCCCTTCAATAGTCAAAATACATATTGGTTTCCGGATGCTTATCCAGTTATGTATTTGCCTGCATACTGTTCATTTAGAATGACAGATATATGGCGAAGTTTTATCGCTCAAAGAATTTGCTGGGAAAATGATTGGCGGATTTTATTTCACAGTCCAACTGTTTATCAAGAGCGTAATATTCATAATTTAATGCAAGATTTTGAGCAAGAGATTCCCGGTTATCTCCACAATGAACAAATAGCAAAATTATTATCTGAGGTTAAACTAAAAACGGGAAAAAATGAAATATTAGATAACCTCATAAAATGCTACGATACTCTAATTAAAAATGAAATATTTCCACCACAAGAGGGCGATCTACTAGAAGCTTGGCTCAAAGATATAAATTTATTGATGAACAGAAAATAGTCTGTAAATTAAACAGTTCTTAGTCTTAAATCACAAATATAATCTCGATCTTACTAGACAAATGAAACCCTTCCCCTCAGAAACTCCAGAAACTCCAACCCAATATTTCCAACAAGGCCAACAAGCTCTTGCAGCAGGCCAACTAGAAAAAGCTGTTATTCTATATCAAAAAGCCATCGAACTCAACCCTAACTTGGCCTTGTATTACCAAAGTCTAGGGGATGTTCTAGTTCAAATAGGTCAATGGGGAGAAGCAGCTACAGTCTATCAAAAAGCGATAGAACTAAAACCTACTTCTGCATTGTCTCATCATAATTTGGGGAAAGTCCTGGAAAAACAAGGTCGGTTAAATGAGGCGATCGCCTCTTATTCCCAAGCCATTAAGATTAATCCTAATTTCTCAGAATTCTATATTAGTTTAGGAGCAGCTTTAGTCCAGAAAGGGTTACTTTATGAAGCGATCGCTCATTTCCAAAAGGCTATATCTCTAGAACCTGACTCTAGTATTGCTCATCAAAATTTAGGAGTAGCTTTAGAAAAACAAGGTCAGATTGAGGAAGGGATAATCTGTTATCGAAAAGCAATTGAAATTGACCCTGGTTTCTGGGAAGGATACCAAAAGTTAGGAACGGCTTTAACAAAATTGGGAGACTTCCATCAAGCTGCCAAAATTTATTTAAAGGCTTGCCAAATAATTCCTCATTTTGCTACAGTTTATCATTATTATGGGGAAACCTTGGCAAAATTGCATCGGTGGGATGAAGCTACTGCTGCATATCAGAAAGCAATTGATTTGTTGGGCGGGCAAAAAAACACTACCCCTACAGCAGTAGTCTATCACCAGTTTGGCTATCTTCTAACCCAGCAACAAAAATGGGATGAAGGTATTTCAGCTTATAGAAAAGCAATCGAACTTCAGCCTAACTCCCCAGAAGTTCATCACCATTTAGGATATGCTCTGGCTCAACAGCAAAAGTGGGAAGAAGCAGCAGCAGCTTACCAGAAAGTTACGGAACTCCAGCCTGACTCCCCAGAGGTTTATCATTATTTAGGATATGCTCTCTCTCAACTCCAACAATGGGAGGAAGCTGTAGTTTATTACCGCAAAGCTTCTGAACTTCAACCTAACTCTCCAGATGTTTATCATCAATTAGGTCATGCTTTGATTAAATTAAAGCAGAATGACTGGGCAGTGGCAGTTTTGCGCCAGGCTATAGAACTTAATCCTAACTTAGCTGAAGCTTATGGAGATTTGGGCAAAGCTTTGAGTAATATTAAACACTGGGATGAGGCGATCGCTTCTTTGGAACGTGCCATTAAACTTAATCCCAATTTAGCTGAGGTTTATGGTTATTTAGGGGAAGCTTATGCCACACAAAAACAGTCGGATAAGGCTATTGTAAATTATCGTCGCGCTCTGGAGCTTAACCCCAAGTTGCCAGAAGTTTACCATAGTCTAGCTTTAGCTTTGGTGCAGCAACAAAAATTTGATGATGCTATTGTCAGTTATCGGCAAGCTATTGAACTAGGTATTAATACAGCAGAAATTCACCACCAGTTAGGTCATACCCTCAGTAGACTAAAACGGTGGGAAGAAGCTGTAGTTAGTTATAGTCGGGCAACAGAAATTAATCCTAATTCGGCAGCAGTTTATCATGTTCTGGGAGAAAGTCTTGCTCAACTAGAAAGATGGGATGAGGCGCTAGAAGCTTATATGAAAGCTAGGCAACTTAATCCTAAATCTGCCGACGTTATATACCATATTGGAGAACTAATGTCAAGATTAGGGAGATGGGATGAGGCGGTAGCTGCTTATGCTAAAGCTGTGGAGTTAAGACCTAATTCGGCAAAGTTTCATTTTCAGTTAGGCGAGGCAAAGACGAAAAAAAATCCATTAAGTGAAGCAATAAGTTGTTATCGTCGTGCTTTAGAAATAGACCCTCATTTTTCTAAAGCTAAGAAAAAATCAGAGGAAGTTTCATCATTTCAAAATGTTCTGAGAACAGGGGAATTTGGCAGTCTTAGTTTATTAGGAGAAACAGAATTTGAAGGTTGTCTTGATTATGCAACTATCGACTATGTTTCTGGTTGGGCAAGACATAAAAAAGATCCTGACAAAGTTGTATTTCTTGATATTTTTGTCGGCAATAATCTAGTTGGAACTTTAGTAGCGAATAAATATCGTCAAGATTTAGCTGAAGCTTTTGGTACTGATGGATATCATGCCTTTGCTCATAAAATTCCCCCATCTTTACATAGCAACGGTTTAGTTGAAGTTAGTGTCAAGATAACAGAAACAGGCCAACAATTAAAAAATTCTCCTAAACCATTAGTAGTCGGACCGAAAGGGAAAAAACATGAAATTAATCTCAGTTTTAATCGGGGAGAAATTAATAAACTTATCTATCGAGTTCAAGGAGTCAGGAGTCAGGAGTCAGGAGTCAGGAGTGAAGAGTTAGAAGAAGGAAGAAGGAAGAAGGAAGAAGGAAGTTTTTTTGAAGGAGGAAGGAATATAGAAGAGGGAAGTAAGATATCTTTAGCAAAAATTCAGACAGAAAAGCCAGCAGTAGCAGTAATTATTTTGAGTTTGAATGGAGCAAAACTATTAAGCGAATTATTTGCTTCCTTTGAGATTTATAACAGCTACGAAAAAATAGAATTAATAGTAGTAGATCACGGATCTACAGATAATAGTATTGATGTTTGTAACCAGTGGTCAGAAAAATTACCAATTACAATTATTGCCAGGGGAGAGAATTATTCTTTTTCCAATTCCAACAATGTAGGAGTAGAGGAAACAAAAGCACCATTACTGTTATTTATGAATAACGATATTACCCTCTGCCAAGATATTATTCCCCAGATGGTTGATTTAATTCAACAAGATGAAAATTTAGGAATGGTAGGAGTAAAATTATTAGATATAGTTAGCGATCGCTCTTTAGCTTTTCCTCCTACTCAACATTTAGGAGTACAGTTATATTTCCACAGTCAAAATGAACCTTTTTATCCCTACGAAGTCCGATATGCTTCGCAATTATTAAAAGTACAATCTGCTCCTTGGAAAGTACCTGTTGTTACTGGAGCATTAATGATGTGTCGGCGGGAAGATTTTCAGAAAGTGGGAGGTTTTAATGAAGACTACTTTTACGGTTATGAGGATGTAGACTTATGTTTGACTATCCGACAAAAGTTAGGCAAAGAAATTATCAGTGCTAATAATTTAACTGCTTTTCATAATCGTGGCTTTTCTCGATTTAATAAGGGGAAAGAATTTATCCAGAAAATTTTGAAAAATCGTCCGATAATTGAGCAAAGATATGCCTATTATTTACGAAGGAAACATCTACAAGATTTTTTTGAAAAAGGAATGTATTGGACTGGTCATCCTTTAACTATTGGGTTTGCTGTAACTGAAGCAGATATGGCAGCTTCCGCAGGAGATTATTTTACAGCAGTGGAATTAGGAGAACAATTAGTTAAAGAATTTGGATGGGATGTTTATTATATTTCTGAAGGAGAAGATTGGTATGATATGACGCGATTAGATGTAATTGTAGTGATGCGTCACGATTATGATTTAGAAAGAATAGAAAATGCAAAACCAAGTTTAGTAAAAGTTGCTTGGGCAAGAAATTGGTTTGAAGTTTGGGCATCTCAAAAATCAGCAGGAGATTATAATTGTTTCTGGTGTTCTTCTCAAAAATCGGCAGATTATATTCAGGATAAATTATTTAAACCTGCAACAGTAGTTAGAATAGCAACTAACTTTAAAGAATTGAGAATTGAGAATTTAGAATTGAGAATTCAGAAGTCAAAAGTCAAAAGTCAGAATTCAGAATTTAGAAGTGAGAAAGAATTGAGAATTGAGAATTTAGAAGTCAAAAGTCGGAATTTAGAAGTTAAAATTGGAGAAGAAGTCAACTTAGAAGTCATAAGTGAAGAAGAAGTTAATTCTGAAGTAGGAATTTCAGAATATTCAGAAAAAGATTCTTCCGAACAAAGTAATAAAATTCCCGAAGTCAACCAAAGTGAAGTAGGGAAAAATTTGGAAGTAGCAATTTTAGAAGAACAAGAAAACATCAATTCTGAACTAGACAACAAATATAAATCTGACTATTGCTTTACAGGAAGTTTCTGGAAATATCCGCGAGATATTATGAGTTTGTTAGAACCAGATAATTTGCCGTTTGAATTTGCTTTGTATGGCTATAACTGGGAAAAATTTGAGAAGTTTAAAAAGTATAATCGCGGACCTTTACCTTATACAGATATGCCGAAAGTTTATGCTTCGACAAAAATAGTAATTGATGATGCAAATTCAGTCACAAAACAATGGGGTTCCACAAATTCGCGGGTGTTTGATGCCATAATGTCTGGTGCATTAGTTGTTACCAATGGAGAGTTAGGAAACCAAGAATCTTTCGGCGGACTATTGCCTACTTATAATTCTCGCGAATCTCTGGAAAATTTATTACGGGAGTATCTAACAAATGAGAAATTAAGATTAGCTAAAGTGGCAGAGTTACAGAAAATAGTCAAAGAAAAACACACTTACAAACATCGCGCCCATACAGTATTTTCTGACCTACGCGAAAAAATGACCAACACTTTCCGCATCGGCATAAAAATTGGAGTTCCTGACTGGAAACAGGCGCAAGAATGGGGAGACTATCATTTTGCCTTAGCCATTAAACGGCAATTTGAAATATTAGGTCATTCCGTCAGAATTGATATTTTGCCAGAGTGGGAAAATCCTCAAATATTTGGAGATGATGTGGCAATTACGATTCGCGGTTTGAGTCGTTATCAACCAAAGTCTTATCATATTAATTTGATGTGGAATATTAGTCATCCAGATAAAATTTCCCTAGAGGAATATGAGGAATATGACCAAGTATTTGTGGCATCCCATTCTTATGCTGAGGAATTGCAGAAAAAGGTAAATGTTCCGGTAAAAACTTTGCTCCAATGTACCGATCCAAATTTGTTTTATCCTGACAAAGAAGGTTATGAAGAAGTAGGAGAAATATTGTTTGTCGGAAATTCTCGCAAAGTTTATCGCCAGATAGTAAAAGATGCAGTCGAGAGTGGTTTAAAAATAGATGTTTATGGTACAAACTGGGATAATTTATTGCCCGATGGTTATTTAAAAGGACAATATATTCCTAATGAAATTTTACGTAAGTATTATAGTAAGTGTGGCGTATTATTAAATGACCATTGGGATACAATGCTAGAAAAAGGATTTATTTCCAATCGTTTATTTGATGCTGCTGCTTGTGGAGCAACAATTATTTCTGACAAAATTTCAGGTTTAGAAAAAGTGTTTGGAAATAAAATTTCCACTTATAATTCTCAGGAAGATTTGCCAAAAGTAGCAGAAGATTGTTTGCACAAAAAAAGTCAGAATGGAGGAGAAAAATTAGAGTTAGCAAAATATATTCGAGATAATCATAGTTTTGAGAAAAGAGTTAGGGAAATATTAGAAGCGATCGCCACTTTACATCAGAAAAAAATGCAAAGTCCTAATTAAGTGCGAGTTTAAAGTAATGGTTGGGTTGATAAAAATAAATTGCCTACTTATAAAAGGTTTTAATTTTACCCAGCCCGACAATTTTTTTAACGTTTAAGTATACCTACTTACTTACTATAAATAAATTCCCAGAAAAAAACATTTATAGTGCGAAAAACATGACAGCTATAACCATCAACTTTAACAATATCCTCAAACTTAACGACGACCAATTCTATCAAACTTACTATAAATAAATTCCCAGAAAAAAAATATTCATAGTGCGAAAACCATGACAGCTATAACCATCAACTTTAACAATATACTCAAACTTAACGACAACCAATTCTATCAACCTTACTATAAATAAATTCCCAGAAAAAAACATTCATAGTGCGAAAAACATGACAGCTATAACCATCAACTTTAACAATATCCTCAAACTTAACGACGACCAATTCTATCAACTATGTCGAGATAATCCTGAAATTAAATTTGAACGTAAGATCACAGGAGAAATAACAATTATGCCACCCACTGGAGGAGAAACAGGAGAATATAATGCCTCTCTTATTGCTGATTTTGTAATATGGAACCGTCAAACAAAACTAGGAAAAGTCTTCGATTCCTCGACCTGTTTCCAACTTCCCAATAATTCCAATCGTTCTCCTGATGTATCATGGATTCAATTAGAAAGATGGAATAAACTAACTCCCGAACAAAGAGAAAAATTTCCTCCTATCGCTCCAGATTTTGTATTGGAATTAATGTCACCTTCTGACACTTTAAAAGATATACAAAAAAAGATGCAAGAATATATGGATGGGGGAGTAAAATTAGGTTGGCTAATTGATAAGAAAAATCGCCGTGTGGAAATTTATCGCCAAGGAAAAGAAGTAGAAATATTAGACTCTCCCCCAAGTTTGTCAGGGGAAGATGTATTACCTAGTTTTCTTTTAGATATAGAGTTATAATTATTAGCTTTTCCAATATATATCAAGAAAAAATTTATGAATATATCAACCAAAAATCATACCTCTCGTAATAGCCCAAATCATCCCGATGGCATTAAAAAAGTTCAAGTGGGTTGTGGACCCCATAATATCATGGCTGATTGGTGGAATGTGGATATTCGTCCCTTTCCTGGTATTGACCAAGTGATGGATGTGACTAAACCTTGGCCTTTTAATAGCTTGGAATATGTCTACGGGGAACATTTTCTTGAACATTTGAGTCTCGAAGGAGCGATCGCTTTCCTCAATAATGTTTGGAAAAGTCTTAAACCTGGTGGAGTAATTCGACTTTCTACTCCTTCCCTAGAGTGGGTACTTTCTACTCATTTTAATTTGTCAGAAACTAATCCACAAAAACGTATTGATTCTACATTTTCTATCAATCGTGCTTTTCATGGATGGGGTCATCAGTTTCTTTATTCAAAAGATTTTTTGCAATCTTTACTTGATAATTTAGGATGGCAAAAAGTAATATTTTGTGAATATGGAAAGAGCGAACACTCAAGTTTAAAAGGTATTGAACGTCATGGTAATTATCGAGTTGATAATGGATATCCTAATGTTTGGATTGTAGAAGGTATGCGGGGCAATGGTCGTTCAGAGTCTAGTGTTTTATCTTATCAAAAACTGCTTGATAAGTCTTATGTGAGTTATGTTAGGTCTGGCCATTAGTTAATTCAAATTAGAAATTTTTCTATTTAATTGCTAAAGCTGTAGCATAATGATTTTCACCCAATTCCGAGCATAAATCATCTATAAGCATTAGAAAATCTAGAAGATATTTATCTTTTGATTCATCAAAATTATGAAGAATATCAGACAAGGCTAAATGGTAAACTACCCCACCAGTGAAGGTAATCTCAGCTTGGGGAAAATATTTTTTTATAGAGTCAATAATTCTTTCCGAGTCTGCCGCTTCTGAAGGGTCAATTTGAATCATCCTTTCAACACTATTTCGAGTCAGAGTTTTTGGTAGTAACTGACTAGGGTTTTTGGGATTAGCTAAATATTTTTCCGGTAGAATACTTCTGACTTTAGAAGCAACTTCTAACATTTTATCTGACCACTGCATCCGGTTTGGACCTACATAATCATCCATATAAAACATTCCCCCTTTTTGGAGAACTTCATAACTCCATTTAATTGCTGCTTCTACATTTAACATATGGTGGAGAGAATTATTCCAGTGAACAAAATCAAAACATTCTTTTTCTGTAATAATTTCTAAGGCATCGCCTTCAATAAAAGTTACTTTGTTTTCCACACCAAACCTAGCTGCTAATCTCCTTCCTTGATCAATTCTAACTTTGGAAACTTCGTAAAGTTGAAATGAAGAAACCAAACCTTGAGTAACTAAAGTAATTTCTTTTTGTCCGTTGCCACACCCTACAGATATACCACGAGAAAAAGGATAGCGATCGCCTGCAATTTCTTGAGCTCTCTGGGTAATACCTTGAGAAAACCCATCCAGTGGGAGACCTGTAATTTTTTTGTTTATGTGTTTAATTATATTTGGACTTTGCCACCATCTTAAACGTAAATTTTGGGCTTGCTGACTTTTTTTTGTCACGTCAGACCAATGAGATGCTACTTTTTTTTGTTCTTCATTTTTGTGATTTTCCATCGTTAGTTTTATCCTTAATTAATATTCAATTCAGATTACAAATTTTTTTAATAGACTGGATAGGTTTTTTAATAAACTTTATCCTTGACGTAAGGGTGATATAGTATTATAATTTATATTATAACTATTTTTTTGACAAAGTTCCTGGATAATTATTATGTTAGTTATCTTATTTATTTATAGTTATTAATTAATACTTTTATCGAATTTTATTCAATTGAATTATTCTCATTATATTATTAACTTTTAACTCAATTAAATATGTCACAACAAAAAAAATCTGCAGATAATTTAAAAAAAATGAGACTAGAATTAGATCGAATGCAATTTAGAGTAGCTCAGATTAAAACTGAATTACATGAATTTCAGTCTCAGTCTCATTTAGTACAAAAGCAAAGTCTACAAAATAAGTCTAAAATAGCTCCTAACAATTCAAATTATGAAGTCATACAAAATAAACCTTTAGCAACTAATGGATTTTTGGAAAAAGTAGTTGTTAGAAATCAAGTATTGTACCTAGAAGGATGGGTGGTTTCATTTGATGAAGGTTTAGCTGATGGCTTCAAGGTGTCTATCTCAGGTCAAGAAAAACATAATTTTGAATTAGAGTTAGAATTACCTAGTCCTCATCATATTAAACAAGCATTTCCTCAGTTAAAGAATATTGAGAAGGCAGGATTTTGTATCAAATTACCATTCAGCCATAAACATCAGAATTGGCAAGATACTCTGATTATTTTGACACCTTTATTTAGCGGGCGTGAAGGACTTATTTTAGTAAATTTACCTCAATCTTCTATACCTATCCCAAGTACAGATTATCTCAAGTGGACTGGTGGTGGTGGAGAACATGGGGCATTTTTGAGAAACTCTTTTGCTTTTCTAAGTTATTTTATCCAATTAGCAGAATTAAAACAAACAGACCGCGTTCTAGAAGTTGGATGTGGTTTAGGACGAATGGCTTATGGTTTAGCTCATTATTTAAAGTCTCCAGGTAGTTATGAAGGTTTCGAGATTATGGCTAGATTTATTAAATGGCCTCAACAAGAAATATCAACACGTCGTCCTCATTTCAATTTCCGCTTGGTGAATATTTATAATCATCACTACAACCCTGGTGGAAATGTTCAAGCAAAAGATTTTGTTTTTCCTTATGAAGATGAAAACTTTAATTTCGTCTTTTTGACCTCTGTATTTACTCATATGCAAACTGAAGAAGTGCGTCATTATTTAGAGGAAATATATAGAGTGTTGAAGTTTGGAGGAAAGTGCTTGTGTAGCTGTTTTTTACTTAATAGAAACTCAGAACAATTAATAGCTGAAGGAAAAAGTGGGTTTCAATTTGTTTATGAGTTGAATGAATGTTTTACAACTAATCCTAATAACCCAGAAGCTGCTATTGCTTTCAAAGAATTTCTGTTGTTAAAATGGATATCAGAATCTGGTCTTAACGTTATCAGCAAATACTATGGCTCATGGTGTGGTCGAGATAAGTATACCAGTGGTCAAGATATCTTGATTATGCAAAAACAAGGATAGATAATAGTATTTGAAAATGGAACGAGAAACAGCAAAGACTTATTTAAGAGAAGGTAATAAACTGAAGCGTCTGGGAAAATTAAAAGAGGCGATCGCTTCCTACCGTCAAGCTATAAAAATTAATCCCTACTTCTGTTGGTCTTATCATTATTTAGGGGAAGCTTTAGCCAAAAATGGTATTCTGGATGAAGCAATTGTTTCCTTCCTTAGGGCTATAGAAATTAACCCCAATTTGGCATGGTCTCACTACGAACTAGGGGAAGTCTTTGCTAGTAAAGGAGAATTTGATACTGCCATAGTAAATTACCATCGCGCCTGTGAAATGGAACCTGATTTTCAGAGATTTTACAAGGGATTAGAAAGAGCAATCTCCCAATATCGGGTTGATACAATAAATCAGAAACGTTTGGGAAATCTGGATAAAGCAATAGCAGGATATCGAAAGGTTATAGAAATTAAACCTCTAATAGATGACTACTGTCAACTTGGTGTATTGTTGGTGGAAACAAAACAGCAATGGAATGAAGCTTTATTATGCTACGAAAAACTGCTAGAAGTTCAGCCTTGGAATGGTCATCAAGTTAAACCATTTCTGTCTTTGGGAGTGGCTTTAGTGAAAGCAGGTAAACTGCAAAAGGTTATCGATTCTTATCATAATGTTTTCCAAAAAAATATAGAAAATTTATTTTATTATTGGCAAATAGGCGCTCACTTAGCTAATTTGGGATTCTTAACAGAAGCTGTAAGATTTTTTGAAGAATTTCCCAAACCTCAGTTACCAAAGCAAGAAAAAAAAGAGCTGTTAAAAGCATCAGGAGATATTTCCAAATACGACCTGATTTGGGATTGGTTTAATTCTAATAATTCCCAAGACCAAGAGTTTGATTTGGATATAGATATAGATGGTCTCAAACTTGAAGGCAATCAAGTTAATGAGCATTTCCAAAATAAAAAAATATCAGTTTTTTTCTTACCTCATTTAACAGAAAAAGAGAAAATATTATTGCGAGAATTGGGCGTATCGGTCGAATACATGAATGTAATGAGGAAGGAAGAAAAAGGTGTAGAAAATGTTTATTTAAACCTATTCAAAAATGAAAATTCATCGAATAACTCTGGATATATTCAAAGAAATGTTCTCTATCCCCTGAGACGTTTTCGTTGTTGGCATCGTATTAATAATCCTGTAGAATTTCCCCATACGATCGCTGAGTTTAAATATCTGTACTGTTTAGATCCTACCAGTGGCAAAATAGTTAGAAGTAACGAATCTTTTTTCTGGGGAAGTTCTATTGTTTATCGTTTTCAAGGAAGAGAAATATTTTATATAATTGTTGGTGGTTGGAGTGGAGATAAAATATCATTGTATATTCCTAGATTTAACGTGGCGATATATTATACTGACTGGGATGTACCGACAACTAATGTTCAAATTTTTCAAGATTTCCAATGTTTAATTGTCACTTATTTTAAAGATGTACTAAAGTATCTTAATTCTAGTAATTCCCGAAAATTAACATCATGTATAGGATTTATTAATAATCTTGGTCATTATTTCTGGCAAGATTTGAACGGCATATATTACTCTTATAAAAATCATCTTTTAGAGAATATAGACAACTTTGCTGTAGGTGATTACGAAAAAATGGAATTGATATCTGTTATGCCAGAGATTCCTGACAGTAAAATTCTTAAAGTGTTGAAGATGTCAGAGTCAGAAAAATTCCAATTTTTCTTGAAAAATAATTGTTTCTGCTTCAGAATAACTGAGCATTTTATCAGTAGCGAATGTATGAATAGAGTCCAAAAGGTAGCTTGGGATAAATGTTCAGCAGATTTAAGAACTATACTGACAGGTATTAAAGAAAATCAAGAATCTTTTCCCTTACTTTGGATTAACGTTCGCTCCCATAATAAAAGCTGGATATCTCAAGAGAAAGGATATGCTAAAATTATCAACAAATTAAGCGATAGTTTTCCAAATTTAGGGATAGTTTTTGATGGATGGGTTGACTGTAATGAAGTAGTTGAAAATATTCAAAAACAACTTAAAGCTAATATTAAAATTTACAATACATTGGGTTGTCCTTTGCATGAAAGTATTAGTTGGGGTTATTATATTGATGCTTATATTGCTGTAGTCGGTTCAGGATTAACTGTTACATCATGGGTGAATGATAAACCAGGTGTTACTTATGCAAACAAAGGTCATCTTGTACAGAAGAGATTTTGGTCGCAGGTTAAAGAAAAAGCGATTGCTCCCCATTTTCTAGAGCCTGAAGATATTGTCGATATAGGAACAAGTGGCTGGAGTAATTATGAATTAGATTGGCAAGTTATATACAAAAAAACTTTACCAATTCTCCAGCAAATAAAACAGAAAAATAACAATTAATAAAATGGCAAACAATATCAAACTTGTAGTAACAACTATATCTTCACCCAATAAAGTACTAACAGAATTAGCAAAAGGTTGTCAGTTTCACAATTGGGATTTCATTATTATCGGCGATACCAAAAGCCCCAAAGATTTCGCCCTAGAAGGTAGTGAATATTACGATATTGATGCCCAATTGACGACAAATTTAGAATATGCTCAACTTTGCCCCACACGCCACTATGCTAGAAAAAATATTGGCTATTTATTAGCAATTAAAGCAGGGGCAGAATTAATTGTGGAGACTGATGATGATAACTTACCTTTAGATAGTTTTTGGCATCCAACTTATACTCAAATTGAAGCTAAGATAATAGATAATGCGGGTTGGGTTAATGTTTACAAATACTTCTCTAATTCCATGATTTGGCCACGAGGATTCCCTTTAGACCAGATTAATCAGCTAGTGCCAGCTTATGAGGATTTAATCATATCCACCTCAGAATGTCCAATTCAGCAAGGACTAGCTGATGATAACCCCGATGTGGATGCAATTTATCGTTTAATTTTGCCTTTACCGATTCAATTTGCAGATAATATAAAGTTGGCATTAGGCACAGAAACTTGGTGTCCGTTTAATAGTCAAAATACTGTTTGGTTTCCGCCAGTTTATCCTTTGTTATATCTACCTGCTTACTGTTCCTTTAGAATGACTGATATTTGGCGCAGTTTTGTAGCTCAAAGAATTTGTTGGGAAAATGGATGGCGTATTTTATTCCATAGTCCGACGGTTTATCAGGAAAGGAATAAGCATAATTTAATGCGCGATTTTGAGGATGAAGTGTCAGGATATTTGAATAATAGTCAAATTGCCAAATCATTATCTGAGCTCAAACTTTTATCTGGTGAACAGCAGATTCCTGATAATTTGAGAAAATGTTATGATACCTTAATTCAATTAAACTTAGTTAAACAGGAAGAGGCTAAATTATTAGATACTTGGCTGAAAGATTTGAGAAAGGTAATTGGATATGCTTAAATTTGACAAGAGTTTAATTGTCTAATTCAAAAATTTATGCCTTCATCTCAAGAATTGAAAAACGCTAATAAATTAATGCGTTTAGGTAAACTAGATAGAGCCATCGCTGGCTATAATCGTGCGATTAAATTTAACCCCTACTTAGCTTGGTCTTACTATTACTTAGGAGAAGTGTTAGTTAAAAAAGGTCAACTACAAGAGGCTGTTAATATCTACTATTATGCTTTAAGTTTCAATTCTAATCTAGCATGGTGTTGTCATAGTTTAGGAGTAACTTTATGCAAAATTGAGCAGTTAGAACAAGGGATTGAATATTTGAGAAAAGCAATTAGTATTGACCCTACTTTTTATGAATTCCACTACAGTTTAGGTTGGGCTTTAATACAACAAAATACTTTCGATAAAGCTATTAGTTGCTTGAAAAAATCAATAGAATTAAACCCTAAGTTTGCTTACTCATACAAAAGTTTAGGTGATGTTTTATTAAAGACGAAAAAATGGGGTGAAGCTACAATTTTTTTTGAGAAAGCTTTTGAGCTGAAACCACAATTGTTAGATAAAGATTTATCAAGTTTTGTTCTAGCTTTGCAAAAACAAGGTTTATTTGATAAACTCATAGCTTTATATCACCAAGTTATAGAGATTAACCCTGAGCGTGCAACGGAACTACCGATAATTTTTCTCAAAAATCTGGGTGAATTAACAGATAATATTACTTACTCTGAATCAAGAAATCATAAAATTAGTTATATAGATATACCTCTTCAAAATCAAAGTCAAGTTAAGCAAACAACTACAATACATCAAACTATTCATCCTCAATTTATTACTCCTCAAGCTAATGCTAAAAATTTTGTTGTCATAGTTCCCCAAGGAATAGTTTGGCATAATGATTCTTGGGGAGTTGTTGTGACTAACTCAGAAAATGAAATTTTAATAAAAAGGATGTTTAGAAAACCAAATATTACCGATCTAGCATCAACAAAAAATTTACCACCTATTTTGAATTTAGATGGAATAGTGGTATTTTTATCATCTCGGTGGGGGTATAATTATTATCATTGGATGTTTGATGTAATTTCTCGCTTAGAATTACTCCTTAACAGTGGTCTAGATCTAAATTATGTAGATAAATTCATAGTTAATTCTTACCAAAAACAATTTCAAAAAGAAATATTAAATATCTTAGGTATTCCTCAAACAAAAATTATAGAAAGCGATCGATACCATCATATTAAATCTGATAGATTAATAGTGCCATCTTTACCTTTGGCAGTTCCTTTAAAATGGAATTGTGAGTTTCTTAAAAGAAAGTTAATGCCATTGAAAGATATAGTAAAATCAGGAGAACATCCAGAGCGTATTTATATTAGTAGGCAAGATAGTGAGGTACGTCGTTTAGTTAATGAAGATGAAGTAATTGCATTTTTAAGCATACTTGGTTTTAAAACTGTAAGTTTTTCTTCCCTTTCCGTGGCAGAGCAGGTTTCTTTATTAGCCAATGTAAAAGTTGTAATTACAGTTCATGGTGCAGGACTTACTAATATAGTATTCTGTCAACCAGGTACTAAAATCATTGAGTTGTTTGGACCTGATATTGTGAGAAACTGTTACTATATAATCGCCAATCACTGTAATTTAGAACACTATTATATGATAGGTGAATCTTCCAGTACCAGACACGATTTACCAAAAAATAGGGGTTTAGATGTAGTAATTAATCTAGACTTACTATCCCAACTAATGAAGTTAGCAGGAATTAATTAAGACAATTACTATATACTAAATTCAAGATTTTTAATATCAACTTTCCTATCTAAGCATTAAATTTTTGGTAACAGATAACCTTCTCTACAAATTGGAAGATAGAGTTTACGACTCTGAATAATTTCAGCACCCTTGTGAAAAGCACTATCAACTTCAGGACTCCACAATAGATCGTCAACAGCTATAACACCTTGACAATGATCGACCGTTTTTATATCGGATAAACAAGCATCGTAAGTATGTAAACCATCTACAAATGCAAAACATAATTCTCTATTTTTAATCAAACTAATAGCTTTTTGATCCAAAGAAGATAATCTAACAATATCTACATTAGCTTTATACGGTTCAATATTTTTCAAGAAAGCTTCATACTCTCCCCCTCGACAATTTTGAGTTCCTAGTTCCCAAGGATCTACTGCCATTAACCTTCTGTTATATTTCTGTGCAACCTCAGCCAATAGTTTTGTTGTTTCTCCTATAAAACAACCTATTTCAATCAAATCACCAGGCCATATTTGCACACAATATTCTGCTACTCTGGCAATTCTCTGGTGCTGATGTAAACTGCCTTGATTAAAATTTTGAGGTAAATCTATTTTTTCTTCTTTAGTTGTTTCCTGAAGAACATTTACTAAATCTTTGATAATAGATTCAGCTTGATAATCACCCTTTAATTTTCTTAGTTCCATTCTAGTTTGTTGTAACTTAAGTTTTGTTTCTTCCCTATCCTTTTTCACTTCTTCCAAATCTTTCTGGTTATGCTTCAGTTGAGACTGAGACTCCTCCAATACTTCCATCGTCTCTTCCAACTGAGACTGATACTGCTCCAACAACTCCTCACTCTCCCGCAACTGAGACTTAGTTTCCTCCAACTCTTTCTGCAATTCCGCATCTGAACCCGACTGTTTCTGTGCTAACTCTGCTTTCACCTGCTCCAACTCCTCCTGCTTCTGCTGCAATTTCCCTTGCGACTCTTCCAACACCTCCATCGTCTGTTCCATCTGAGACTGATATCCTTCTAAAACCCCCATCGTTTCACCTAACTGTGACTGCGACTGCTCTAACAACTGCTCAGTCTCTTGCAATTTAGCCTTGGTTTCCTCCAATTCTTGCTCAACTTCCCCATTCGACTCTGACTGCTGCTGTCCCCCTTTTTCCTTAAGCTGATGTAACTCAAAGTGTGTTTGCTCCAACTCTCCGAGTACCTCATCTAACTGAGATTGCGATCGCTCCAACTCTTCTCTCACATCATGCAACTCAGACTTAGTTTGATCCAACTCCTGTTGAGTTTTTTGCCATTTACCCTTAACTTCTTCTAGTTCTTTTTCTATTGTTGCTGCCATTAATTTACTTCCTTATTAATACAAACTTAATTACAAATTAGTCGATAAAATCACATTTTCCTAGCTAGACTTTATCCTAAACCCATTTGTTCCAAATCATCCACTTTTTTTCAAACGCCTATTTATTTCTCACTACCCACCAAAACTTTTTGTTGAATTCTCATTGCGCGTTTCATCAACTTTTGCCATTCTTCAGAATTTGTTAGTTTCTCACTATCAAACTCTATACCTTTTGTCTGAGAGAAATTAGCAAAACTATCTAACCAGTCCATTACTATTTCTGTCCGAGAACTTTCTGTATATTTCAAAGACTTTTGAAGGATCTCTTGCATTTCAGCTAAATTATCGTTTTGATAAGCATACCATGCTTGCCAAATTAACAATTGATATTCTGTTTTACCCTCTCCCTCTGATTTTGAATTTCTCAAAATAGCTTGCTGATATTGTAATTTTTCTAACTCTGACTTAGTTTCTGTTAGTTGAGACTTAGTTTCTACTAATTCTTTCTGGGCATTTTGCTGTTGAGATTGGGATTGTTGTAATAAGACTTCTGTTTTTCGCCATTGAGTCTGAACTTCTTGCAATACTGCCTGAGTTTCTTGTAGTTGCATTTGCATATTTTCTCGTTCTTCATCAGTTTGATGTAACTGATTTTTAAACTCTATTAATAAAGCTTTTGTTTGTTGTAATTGAGAGTGGGATTCTTGCATTAATGTTTCTGTCTGCTGAAATTGTGAATTAGACTCTACTAATTCTGTTTGAAGTTCTTGGATTTGTAGTTGCGATCGCTTCAATTCTTGTTTAGTTTTATGTAACTCAGATTTTGATATTTCCCACTCTTTTTTACTTTTTTCAATTTCTTTAAGTTGTGTTTCCGAATTTTGCAATTTTGTTTCCTTATCTTTTAACTCTGCTTCAGTTTGATTTAATTGAGATTGAATTTCTTGTAATTCTTGGCTAGTTTTTTGAACCTCAGATTCAGACTTTTCTAATTGAGAATTAGATTCTATTAATTCTGCCTGAGTAGCTTGCAACATTACCTCAATTTCTGTTGACTGATGCTGAGATGTTTCCCACTCTTCTTGAGTTTGATGTAGCTTATACTGACAAATTTTTAATGCTGCTTGAGTCTCGGACAAATTATGTTTTGTTTGTCCTAATTCTACTGTACTTTGTTTATATTGCAAATTTGATTTCTCTAATAGTTCTTCTGTTTTCTCTAGCTGAGATTGAGATTTTTGCCATATTGATTCTGTTTCCTGAAGTCTATATATAGATTCTTCTAATTCTTCTTGGATTTGATGGAGTTGCGACTGATATTGTACTAATTCTCCTTGAGTTTGATGTAGCTGAGATTTTGTTTGTAGAAATTCTTTTTGTGTCTCTTGAGATTTTTTGAATTCACTTTCGGTCTGCTCTAGTTTTGACTGGCATTCTCTTAATTCAGTTTGAGTTCTATTTAACTGAGATTTAGTAGTAGCTAGCTCATTTTCAGTTTCGTCGAATTTAGTTTGAATATGTTGAACTTTTTCAAGTTTACTCTGTGTTTCTTCTAATACTTTTTCTCTGTTTTGGAGTTGTTTTTGAAATTCTAATAATTTTGTCTCTGTACCATCAACTTGAGTAACATATTTTTCTAACTCATCTCGTGTTTGTGTCAACTGAGATTTTGCTTGAGTTAGTTCTAATTGACTTTGTTCGTATTGATTTTTAGATTTTTCTAGTTCTGCTAGTAAAGTTTTATTTTGGTTTTCTAAACTAGATAAATTCATCCAATCTTGAAACGCCCAAATTCTATAAAGAGATGATTTAATTGTTTCTTGCCAGGCAAAGTTTGGTATTTCATCTTCTGCTTTCCATGCTCTTGCTTCTAATTCCTGATACATTTCTGTAGCTTCAGGAAAGTAATAATCTATGATAGTAGGTCTATTACTTTCTGTTGATACTCGATTATTAAATAATGATGGATCATCAGCATTTACAGCCGAATAATTCAAGTTTGTCTGAAATTTTTGATTGATTTTCTCAATAAACGCTTCTTTGTTATTAATTATTGTCTGAATATTTATCAACAGGCAACGATTAATAGCATGATTATAAAAATCAATAATTTTTTGGTTGTAGTGTAACCATAATTTAACTGCTAGTTCTGGTTGGGTTTGAAATATCTTATCTTCCCCAGCATAAAGAGAATCAACTACTTCCCAAGGAGAACGATAAATTAATATAAATTTTGCATTTGGTAAAAGTTCTGCCCAGAAATCTAGGAACAAAGTTGTGCGGGGTTCTTTCCATCCCCAACTGCCACTTATTGAGTTTTTGGCAATAATTTCTTTGGCTTTTTCTTGAAAGTATTCTTCTATATCTATTTTTTCTTGTAAAGTCCACCCATCCTCATCTATACCTTGGGATTGTAATACTTGTTTATGAAATTCATAGAAGTCTAAATTTTCAAAATATCCTTTATTATTGTCTTCTGTTCCGTCCGTTAATTTTCGACCTATATACAAACCTGCACTTTGAAGGATAGAAGCTGTTAAGGAACTTCCAGAACGGTGCATACTGCTAATAATTAGAGTTGATTTTTCTGTTTTATGAGTCATATGAATTTTGATTATTTATTGCTGATATTAAGCTCTAATTTTTCCCCGTAGTTCAAATAATTAATTTTGAGTATAACTTGCTTAGAAATTAATTTTCTAGCTAATAACTAACTTCTTATGCAAGATAAGTTCAATTAAGTCATTCTAATATTTGATCGAGTTTCTGAGATAATAATTACTCTTTTTTTCCAGTTTACAGTTTAGCTACAGCTAAGTAGGTAGGTGTAATCAAATGTAAAATATCACTGGGAATTAAGCAAAGTGGAATGTTTGCGGAGCATTCCCTAGGCAAGGAAAGCAATCCCAAAAGTTTGCTTTGTGTCCATCTAAAATTCAGGAATTCTATAATTTTTTTATTTTATTACCATTATTCATGCACATTTGTCAATCACTTTTAACTTCTATATTAATTTTTTGGTAATGACCATTTATCTATATTCTGTCTAAATTAGAGTTAGTTAGCCAAGACTACAATTATTGTAGTCGTATTTTAATCTTTTTGATTATATAATCTCGCTGCTTGACTAATGAATTATGATTAGGTAAAGACTAATTAACGCTGTAATATAAATATTAGTATGATCGATCATTTTAAATTAATTTTTCTCAATTAAAATGGGTATGATTAGGGAGTATCTATAAAATCAAAAATTAAGCTTCAATGTAGAGTGACTTAAGCGGTAATAATTCCAGATTAATAACACGATATTTTATTATTCACTATAACCCAATGAATATTAGATATTTGATTCTATTTGTAGATATATTCTAATAATATCAAACCATCAACTCATAATAAAAATTTTAATTTGGTCCAGTCAATTTAGCAATATTCGATTAAGTGCCTGACACAGGATAATATTTCCTATATAATGCTAACTACGTCATATAAATTTCATTTTGTCTCAAGTTATTGGCAGAATTCGTCTGCTCAAGTAGTGGGTATTGTTAAAGAAGTAATGATTTTTGTACCTTAGCTCCTGACAATTGAATGAATTTATTAATCAATATCCTTACAGATTTACGACTACCAAATACTGTAGGATGTCAACAGGTAATATTGCTCAAATCCTAATTATAAAATCAAGGAATTTTATACACAAATGTCAACTACAACAACAGAAACCAGCGTTAACTATCTTAAAACTGGGAATAAATTATTAAGGGAAGGTAACTTCCATGAAGCTGCTAATGCTTACCGTCAAGTAATTAAACTTAATCCTAAATCAGCAGTGGCTTATCAAAACCTAGGAGAAACTCTCAGTTTACAGGGAAATTTAGATGAGGCAGCAAATATTTATCACCAAGCAATTAAACTACAGACAAATTATCCCTGGTCTTACTATAACTTAGGGGAAATTATGATTAAACTTGAGAGGTTTGATGAGGCAGTTATTTATCTACGTCAAGCTATTGAACTTAATCCAGATTTTCCCAATTTTTATCAGAGTTTAGGGTTAGCTTTGTCAAAACAAGGATTATTTGATGAAGCGATAGTTACTTATCGTCGCGCTCTTGAGATAGACCCCAATGCAATTTTAACTTATCAATATTTAGGTGAAGCATTAGCAACTCAAAAACACTGGGATGAAGCAATAGAAAGTTTTAATCAAGCTATTGGAATTAATCCCTATTTATCAGAATATCATTTAGGTTTAGCTAAGGTTCTAGAAAATGCTGGTCAAATAGAAAAAGCAATTATTTCTTACCATCATGCTGTTGAATTAAATCCAAATTTAGCAGAAGCTTACTATTATATTGGATTAGCTTTAACTAAGTTACAAAAATGGGAAGAAGCTATTGATGCCTGTATGCAAGCTATCTCGCTAAATGTCAAAAATGCAGAAGTTTATCATCATTTAGGAGCAGCGTTAGCCCAACTGCAACGTTGGGAAGAAGCGATTGCTGCTTATAAAAATGCAATTGAATTGAATCCTAATTCAGTAATAATTCATCATCAATTAGCTTATGCTTTAGCTCAACTAAAACAGTGGGAAGAAGCTGCGGTTGAATATCGTGAAGTTCTCAAAATTAATCCCAATTCTGCAATAGTTTATTACCAGTTAGGAGAAGCATTAACAGAAATGCAAAAGTGGGAAGAGGCTGTAGATTGTTATCAGAAAGCTGTAGAAATTAAGCCAGATAATCAAAAATTTAATCAGCATTTACAGGAGGCATTGACGAGAAGACAGGAACAGAATAAAACTGTAATTGAGTCTCATCTAAAATTAGCAGAAATGATGGAAAAACAAGGATTTATTGATGAGGCTATTTCTGCTTATCGTCGGGTGGTAAGTCTGAATCCTACGGCTGCTGATTTGCATCATAAATTAGGGTATACTTTAGCAACTTCAGAAAGATGGGATGAGGCTGTTTCTGCTTATCGTCAGGCTATTGAACTTCATCCAAATTCTGGGGTGGTACATTATCATTTGGGGGAATCTTTGGCAAATTTAGGGTTAGATGAAGACGCAATATCTTCCCTAGAAAAAGCAATTCAACTTAAACCTGATTTATCTAGCGCTCATCAAGCTTTAGAAAAATTACAAGCAAAACAAAAGTAACTTAACTGATATTTTTTCTACTCATAATCTAGTCAATATAAACTTTGATTGCTACGCTTGTTTCCCAGGGCGACATGACCTAGGAAAGTCAGAAATATGAAGTCATCTCTCAGAAGTTTTTCAGAAAATTTGACTTTTTATTTCCTCTATAAATTTTATTTGAGCTGATTAAAATTAGTAGGAGATTGAAACTCCTACTAATTTTTATTTCTGACTGCTGATTTCATAAAATGTTGCTTGAGTTTGTTCCTGGGTACGTAGCTTTTAGGATCAGAGCATATATTTACCAAATTCATTGGTATAAGACAATTAAAATTGTCTCGAAAAATAGAATATTTCTGCTGTTTAAAGTTGATCGGCAGGGAACTATCAAAGTAGGAATTTTCAACTTTTACCAGAGGCTACTCTTGATTTGTCAAATAGGATTGCCATACTATAGAACTACAAACAAGTTTAAGTAAATTGATAAAATTGAAATCCTTGACAGCCAATGATTTTGACTTGAGCTAATAGCTGATAGCTTAAAGCTATAGAATTAAAAAGTATTATCTGATGAGTAAGGAGATGTTTGGCGACAATTGTGTCTCCATTTATTCAGAACCTGTTCTCTGTAAAGCGTTTGATTTCCTCGTCTCCGAATAAATTCATTATCATTAATAAAATAGCCCCTACGAGGATTAACAAAACCATTATAGGCAACTTCCACAGGAAAATTTCTCCAACCAGAATTATCTCTATTCCTACGTTCAAACCACACTAATTTATTACTATTTTGATATCGACAAATGTGGATAATTCGATTCTCTGTTCGGAAAAATGCTTCTTGGGAGAAATTACGATTTATACCTTCACAACTCCGGTTATTATTGTTATTGTTAAAAGAAGACTGATTATAATTATCATAAGTTTGAGGTTGTGATGGGTTAGAAGTGCCATAACGGTTTTCATATTGACCATGTTTGAGATAATGATCGTAACCAGACTTAAATTCACCACGGCGTACAGCATCTGCTACATCAGGGTTTTGTCGCAAATATTCTTGTTCATTGAATGTTTTAAAAGCACCAGAGCGATTTTCATATTGTCCATATCTAACATAATGTTCGTAACCAGAGCGATATTTCCCTTGACTTACTAACTCTGCCACATCAGGATTTTGACGTAGATATCCTTGTTCGTCAAATTCTCTAGTGTAGTTTTCCGCAAGTGCTAGGGGACTGCTACAAATAGTTATAGCTACTGTAGCGATCGCTACTATATTTGTTTTAATCTTATTAATATTCAGCATTTTTAACACCTCAAAAATAATTGTTCTTAATTATCAAGATATCCTCTCAGAGTTAGAGACTGTGGAGGATTTTAGGCAGTTAAAAATTTTTTTTTGCTCAAATCAGAAAAAATTACTCAAATCCTGATTTGATTAGACTTGTAAGGATTCTTTGTTCATTCCATAGCTTCTGCCTAACTTCCTTAAGCTCCTGAAAGAGTTGCTATCTTCGTGACATGAATAATACCAATTACAATTTAATTTCGGTTTGAGTCATACTACAACAGACAACTAATATCAAGTCCGGTAGCATTAGTGTAATTAGATAAAGAGTTTGGGGAGTGTGGGGATATAGAACCCCTAAGAGATCTATATAATTATGCAAGTTAAGTCTATTCGTGCATCAAGAATGAGGAAAAATTATCTCAAGGAGTGTTGAATTTTTTTTATTATTTCTCCCCACATCTTCCCTCTTTCCTCTTTCCCAATTATTAATTATTAATAATTAATAATTAAATAATTCTGGTTTAAAGCCGGACCTTGGATAGGGAAAAAAGCGGTCGTTTGCGGAGCATTCCGTTAGGATGGGATGCCGAGGTCTCCGTT
>NZ_JBNHER010000277.1:0-28616 GCF_050015975.1 Dapis purpurea BLCC-M126
CAGAGCCGCTAACGCTTTTCATGTCGGCTCAAGCGCCGAAACGCCATATCCAATCTCCCCTTGAGAAAAGTGCTCTTGAATTTCCCAATCTTCAATTCCGTAACGGTTTTAACCAGAGGTAATTATCAATTATCCATTATCAATTAATGAACCTAGTTATCCCAAAATCAAGTAATAAATTATGTCATTAACCCAATTTTTTTCAATTATCAATTATCAATTATCCATTATCCATTGTCAATTAATGAAGGGAACCATTTTTCCATTATTAATTAATTTGTACTTAACACCACGCCATACTACTGTACGTTTGGTCAACGCCAAAAACCAAAATATTAAACCGAAAGTGTCACGCAAAGGCAATAAATACAGACTTTCAAAACCTTCTGTATCTTTCAAATTTTTTAAGATTATCCCAGCCGTCAAAAGTCTTAAAGCAACTGTAACTGCAAAGATTCCTAACCCCCATAAATCTCCCATTCGTGCCACCGCGAACAAAATAGCAAAAGGTACTGCCCGAATTAATATAGTTGCAATAAAAGGCCAGGGACGTGCTAAATATGTATTCTGATCCCAATAAATTTGATGAGTCCACCAAGCTCGCCAATTTTTCAAGTCCACAGTTACATCAATAATGTATGGCAAAAGCAACATTTTTTTTCCAGAAGTCCAAACTCTCCGTCCAAGTTCGTAGTCTTCTACAAGATAATCTGCTAGACTCTCTAAACCACCAAGTTCTTCTAATGTACTCCGACTTATAGCTATAGATGGTCCTAAACAAGCATTAGATGCTCCTGTTACTGCTGCAAATATAACGCTAGGAATAAAGTCGGCATTCATAGTTAATAGTTCCATCTTTTCAAACCATTGATGGGCACTTTTGACTTTAAATAGAGTACAGACACATCCGACGCTGGGATTTGATAAAGGAGATATGATATTTTTGATATAGTCAGGTTTAAGATTAGTATCACTGTCGCTGATAATAATTGTGTCGTGACGTGCTTCAGCTATTGCACCAAGTAAATTATTGACTTTACCATTAGCTCCGACTTCTTTATTGTCAATAACAACGGAAATTTTCTGGTTACCTATTTCTAATTGAATATCCTGAAGAATAGGAAGAGCCGGATCTTGAGGATCTTGAACAGAGTAAATCACCTGGTACTCAGGCCAATCTTGAAGAGAAATAGTACGCAGATTTGACTTGAGGTCTTTTTCAATACCCCGTACTGGTTTTAGTACAGTCACAGGAGGATTAAATTTTTCTGTGACATTTATTTCTGGGATGGTTTTGTTAAAAAAATTTCTAGTCGTCCAGACACTTAGAATTGAATATATAGATCCACCGAGGATAGGTATGAGAAAAATTATTTGGAGTACCTCTACAGGGGTTGGCATTAATTAATTTTTACTTTCATTTTTTCAACTTCAAGTATAATATAAAATTTGCATAAATACAGACCAAGAAATAAGGTCTCATAACATTTATCAAAAACTTTTATACATTTTCTTAAGTAGGGGATTAGGGGTAATTGAATATTATCGTTTCCCCCTTTTTTTGAATATTTACTTCTTACTTCCTTCTTCCTTTAAAATAATGCTACAAAAAAGTTTATGCCGATCACAGATGCTTAAAAAAATCAGCTTCAATTCATTTGAGGTACATATTTTGATAGTTGACATCTGAATATTTACTCCTTCTTCCTTCTTTCTTATTCCTTTAACTGATAACTGATAACTGTTAAAACCGCCCCCGACCAGAAAATACTACTACCAAAAATACTGATAATTGCACCAAAACAATACTAGGACCTGAAGGTAAATTAAAAGTACCAGATAATACCATTCCTATAACTCCACTCACAGCACCAATTAATGCAGAAACTCCTAAAAATGGCACAAACTCATTACAAATTAACTTTGCTGTAGCTGCTGGAATCACTAAAAAAGCATTCACTAATAAAATACCAACTGCTCTAATAGTCAGAGCGATCGCCAAGGACAAAATAATCATAAATATGTATTGATATCTCTGTACAGGAATTCCCTGAATTTGTGCTAACTCGGTATTCAAAGTTAACAATATTTGTTTTGGTAAAGTTAGTCCTAACCAACCCAAATATACAGTCAATAAAATTATCAGAAAAACCAAATCTAAATTACTAATTGCCAGAATATCACCAAACAATATAGACAACAAATTACCACGATATCCAGGTACAAAATTAAACCCAATTGTTCCCAATGCAACTGAACCAGCGATCGTGATACTTAAAATCGTATCTCCTCCTAAATTAGTCTTTTCAATTAAATAATTAATCCCTAATCCAAATAATACCAAAAACCCAATTAAAGCCATCATTGGAGGTAACTGTAATAAAGCACCTATAACTACAGCCAAAAAAGCAGTATGACCTAAAGCATTTCCAAATAAAGATAACTGCCGTAAAATCACAAATCCACCGAGAATACCCCCCAAAATTCCTAATAGAATACCGCCAATAATTGCTCGTTGCATAAAAGGCAGACCAAATAAACTCACCCATTCTGAAAAATTCATATTAATAAGCAATAAGTTAAGAAGCAAAATTATAGATTTGATTAAGCAAATATTGATCGGAAAAACTTTCTATTTCTAATCATTATGTTTACAAAGATGAAAATATCTAGTAAAACTCTCTCCATAAATCTCAATCAAATTATCCTCATCCAAAGTCACGCTAGGTTTACCTTGACATAATAAACGACGATTTATACAAATAACCTGGTCACAATAACGACTAACCATATCTAGATCGTGGGAAACTTGAACAATAGAAAAGCCATTTTCTTTCTGTAAATTTTCCAATAATTCTGCAAACTCTACTTCTCCAGTTGGGTCTATGCCAGCCATCACTTCATCTAATATTAATAACTGCCGAGGTTGTACTAAACAATATGCTAATAAAACCCGTTTTAACTCCCCTCCACTTAAACTTCCTATTGGCTGTTTAGCTTGATTTTGTAAGTTGACTTGTAGCAAAGCTTTTTCCACAGACATAAGTTTTTGGCGCGACTTCATCAAACCTGGTTGTGGGGAACCCAAACTAACTAATTCAGCCACAGTCAAAGGAAAACTCCGGTCAAAAGGTAACTTCTGGGGAATATAAGCAATTTTCTGCCAGTGTTTTCCTAAATCTTTTATTTGTCTACCAAGAATTTCTACATAACCAGACTCATAAGAAATTAAACCTAATATTGCTTGAATTAATGTACTTTTTCCAGCGCCATTAGGTCCGATTATTGCTGTATTACTGCCAGGAAAAATTTGAAATGATACAGATTCTACTGCTTGATATTTGCCTCTCACTACTGTTAGATTTTGTACATCAATTACTGGGAGGTTTTTGTTGATTGGTACTACTTTCACTAGTAAACTTCCTCTAAAATTTTTCAATTATATTATGTCTGGTTAAGTAATTATAATTAAAGTTTGTAGTAAAGATATAGCCCTATCTATAAGTTCGGGCTAAAGCCCAACTACAAACAAAAACTTTTTTATCACTGATTATCCGCACATGATATTAAAGCTAATTCTACCTTTTTTAGGCACACCGATCCCGGGCAAGATGCCCAAAATATAAACAACATTTAATTGTTGATTTCTGTACTTTATATAGTTGAAATATGCTGTATTTTTCATCGTAGTAAAATAATGTTGTGGCTCTACTAGACCACTATTTATCTGGTCTAATTTTTTGTCAATATCTTTGACAATTTGTTGATTTATACTAATATGATGCCCCCCTGGAGGGAGCACATGATATAACTTTACTGACAAACTTCCTCTAAACTTTTTAAATTATTTCTCATCGCAGTAAAATAATGTTCTGGGTCTAACAAACCACTATTTATTGGATCTAATTTTTTGATTGGTAATCCAACATCTTTGGCAATTTGCTGCATTCGGCTATCATTAAATCCAATTTCTGCCAGTAAACCTTTAACTGGATATTCTTTAGTTGCATTTATTACTCTTTGAATATCTTTAGGCGTAATATTATCTTGTGGCAATTCTACCACTGCTATTTGTTCTAAATTATAGCGTTTTGCTAGATAGGGATAGGCGTCGTGAAAGGCAATAAATTTACATTCTTGGAAGGGAGCTAAACGAGTTTTAAATTCTTGGTCAAGTTGTTGTAATTTTTTCAGATAAATATCAGCATTTGTCTGATAAGTAGTTGCATTATTAGGGTCAGCTTTAATTAAACCATCGCGAATATTCTTGACTTGTTGTTGTGCTAAAACTGGGTCTAACCAAACATGAGGGTTTCCCTCTTCGTGACTGTGGCTGTGACCGTGGTGATGGTCATGATCATGGTCATGATCGTGATGATCGTCCTCTTCTTCTTCTATAGGTTCAATATTTTTACTAGCATTAATTTCTTGTAGTTGAGAGTTACCAGTAGCATCAACTAATTTCTCTAAAAATTCTTCTAACCCCAACCCATTTTTGACTAATACATCTGCTTCTGCAATAGTACGAGCATTTTCTGGTGTTGCCTGATATTCGTGGGGATCTGCTCCTGCAGGCATTAGGATTTCTACTTCTCCAGTTTCTCCTGTGACTCCTTTGGTAAACATATATATCGGTAAGAAAGTTGCAACTATCTTAGTTCGATCTGTATTTTGAGCGACACTGCTAACATTTCCCAGAGAAGCAGTCGTAATCAGTGCTGCTACTCCTAATAATGAACTACCGATCCATTGAAATTTTCTGAACATTGGTTTTGACCTATTATAAGAATGATTATCATTCTAAGTATAAGGTAAGAATAAAAAAAAGCCCTACTGGGGAAGAGGGAGGATTGTGAGAGGTGTGGGGAGAGCGGGGAAAGCGGGGAGTGTGGGAGATCTGGGGAGACGGAAGTGTGGGAAGTTTGGGGAGAGGAGGAGATAGCCTATGGGAGGTGTATTGAAATATTTTTAACCTTTTTTCTACTATTATTTCTATGGCAAATACGACTCTGTGCCTCAAAAATTTAATTCACAACATAAAGATATAGCAATGAGCGCTGGTGTGTTTACATGATACAAATAATTACTAATGTAGTCAATTCAAAGTATTGGTAATATTATATTATGTGCCCCCTTCGGGGGAGCTACGAATTGCGGTTAAATAGTTATTATAATTACAGTTCGTAGTAGGGCTTCAGCCCTATCTACAGTTCGGGCTGAAGCCCTACTACAAACAAAAACTTTTTTATCACTGATTATCCGGACATGATATTAGTAGAGCTTTGTATTACACTTGATGATAATAGTAGTATGTAAATATGTGAGCGCTCATTGCTATACCATTAGGGTTTCTATAAAGTTTACTGACATCTTTGCTCCCATAAACCCTATTTCTTATAATTAGGACTTACGCATAACCACCTGATGTAGTAGGGGTTAACGGCAATTAACCCCTACAAGTGGTCTATAGTTCCATTCTTTGCGTAAGTCCTGATAATATCAATTATAATAACCATATTCCCACCAATAGTTTCTTCTAAAGTAATTCAAGGAGTTTAAAATCATCAATAGATGCAGTTCTCAATTTACCTTTTTTATTTGCTTGCCAAACTTTACCACTATCAACATCCAAGCAAGTTAACCAACCCCGATCATAAATTCTAGTATCGATACAAATGGCATGACCGATATTAATAGGTTTACCACTTTTTTGACTGGTGTGACCGCAAACCATTGTTTTCCCTGAAAAGTGAGGCATAGGATTATCGAATCTTTCCCAAAAAAGATTGTACTCTGATTGCTCATTTAAAGAAAGATGGGGATCTGCATTTGCATGAACAAAAAAATGTTTGTCTGACTCCCACCAGTCTAAACAGACATTTTCAATAAAATGCCAGTGTTCGTCTGGAATCCTTTTTCGTTGAGATTTACCAGACTTAGAATAAGAAGCTAAAGTTTCCTTACCACCTGATTGATGCCAACGAGCTTTATCTTCCTCACAATAACGAGACCTCAGCATCATCAATTCATGGTTACCACGCAAAGCTACAAGTTGCCCAGTTTCATGTAGTGCTATTAATCGATTAATGACTCCTTGAGAATCTGGACCTCTATCCACATAGTCACCCAGAGTAATAATAATATCCTCTAACCTTGGTTTGACTCCTGCAATTAATGTATCAAATGCTCTAGAATGACCATGAATATCTCCTATAGCAAGAATGCGCATAATATAAATAAGATAGGGAATAGAGAACAGGGAATAGGAAATCTGCACTTAAATTTTCTCGCATTACCAAACCTACCTAAATCGTGACTCCTGATTTCTGTAGGGGCGATTTCCTACGGAATGCTCCCCAAACGGGAATCGCCCCTACACTCCTTAAATCTTTTGATTAGTTATGTACTACCACAGGCGTTCCCACGGATGCCCAGTCAAATAACCATTTCGCGTGATTTACTGCTACATTTGTGCAACCGTGACTAACTGGAGTACCGAACCTATTATGCCAGTAAGCACCATGAATTGCCATTCCTCCATCATAATACATAGTATAGGGAACGTCGGGCACGTCATAACCTGGTCCAGTCATTCTGGTGCTACGATATTTTGTGTATACTCTAAAAGTGCCTAAGCGGGTAGGAGTTGATGCTTTACCTGTAGAAACTATGACTGCATAAACTGCTTTATTTCCTTCCCAAGCAATTAATCTTTGGGTAGATAAATCAATTGATATCCAACGTTCGTCTGATTGTTGCAACTCTAACATTCTTGTGGCAATTACATTTTCCCATTGACTAGCTTTTGTTACTATTGACCAGGAGAAAAAAGTTGTAATAGTTAGTGCTGCACTGGCGAATATTTTAATTATTTGATATCTATTTTTATAACTAGAGGAAACCAGTTTCTTAGTAATTCCTGAACTAAGTAAATTTTTCATATTTATACCTCTCTTGAAGAAGAAAAATTGTGGTCTGATTTTTATTTATAGCACTACAAATAAAGTGTTAGGGAATTAATAAAATTAAAATTAATTATTTCCCCCTGCTGCCTACTCCCTCATTTTCTGAAAGTTGCTTAACTAGGACTTGAGCTTGTTGAGCGATCGCTTTCCAATCTTGAGAAATTATTAATTTTTCAGGAAATAGTTTGCCTGATAAACCTACAGCAATTGCACCTGCATTAATAAATTCTTTAGCATTTTCTAAGGTTACTCCACCAGTAGGAATTAAGGGAATGTGTCCTAAAGGTCCTTGCAAACTTTTAATATAATTTGCACCTCCAACTGCCGAAATTGGATATATTTTAACACAACTAGCTCCTGATTCCCAAGCAGTAACTATTTCTGTGGGAGAAAGAGCGCCGGGAATTATGGGTACACCTGCTATTTTTGCTGTTTGAATCATAGCAGGATTGGTATGTGGAGTAAAGACAAATTGGCAACCAATTTTAAGTGCTTTTTGTAACTCTTCTAGGGTTAATAATGTACCCGTACCAATGGTACAATTTGGTAATTCAGAGTGGAGTAAAGTAATTAATTCTGCTGCTTGATGAGTATTCCAAGTAATTTCTATTATCCGAATACCTCCAGCAGCAACAGCTTTTGCCATTTGCCGAGCCAGCTCCATTTTTGAGGTACGAATAACAGCAATTATTCGATTATTTTGTAATGTGTTTAACCAATTATTTTGAGTCATAAAGTTAAGAAGTAAGAAGTAAGAAGTAAGAAGGAAGAAGGAAGAAGTTAAGAAGTAAGAAGGAAGAAGGAAGAAGTTAAGAAGTAAGAAGTAAGAAGTAAGAAGTAAGAAGGAAGAAGTAAGAAGTAAGAAGTAAGAAGGAAGAAGTAAGAAGGAAGAAGTAAGAAGTAAGAAGTAAGAAGATAAATATAGCATTCCTAAATTAGTTTGTAACGTTTTATCGTAGGAGTTTGGTCTCTAAATCCCATTTTTACTTTGGTTTGGAGATAAAAATTCTACAGTTTTTTTGAAAAATTATTTAGGATTGCTATACATATATCTTTATATTAAAATATTCTGGCATAAAGATATAAGAATTTATACCAGTTTTCATCTGAGTGAGGTAGAGCTTTTACAGGCAAGATGTTTGTGTTAAAAAGGTTTTAATTCTGTTTCCTGACTACTGACTCTCTCTTGACAATTCTAATTTTCCAATTTTCCCCAAATAGCTAATCCTCCTCCTCTACCCCGAGCAGCAATAAATTTTTCTTGAATTAAAAAGTAGGCAAAAAATGCTTGGTTCCCGACACTTTCTGTAACAAATTTATCTTCACTTTCTTTACCACCTCGAATATATCCAGAATAAAGTTTGACTCCGAATAATTTGACTGTAATTTTTGTAAAATCAAAAGCCAGAATATTTTTTTTGTCTAAAAATTTTGTCGGTCCGGAAAGAGATAATTTCAAACCAGAAAATTCCACATTATTTTCTACCATGCCGATTTCTAATTGTTCATATATTTCAGAATTATCGGTAGGGGAAAAATAGGATAGCGTAATTTTAACCAACTTAGGAAGATAACGTCCTGCTCCTAATACAATACCCGCTCTTTTTCTAGTTTTTTTCGTACCAGTAATAAAACATAATTGCCAATTCCCTGATAATTGCTCAATTTTATAGGTTTTATTTTCCTTTTTTGACTGTTTTTCAATTTCAATAAGTGCTGAAACAACAGAATCAGGAGATGGTTTATTGGCGGAATTTTCGACAACTGAATTAGCTGCTGTTTCTATTGTGAATAAATTTTCCATGATATTTTTGCAGGAGGTTTTAGGTTCAGTAGGGGCGAATGGCCATTCATCTCTACATTATTGCTGTGACTATATTTGAGAATATCCTAACGGTAATGGCGATCGCTATACTATACGAATTTGATAAAAATGCAAAACTTTTAGTAGACTGACACATCTTAAATAGTCAGCACTTACGCATGGGTACTACATATAGCGCAAAAAACTATAACGTTATAGTTTTTTAACTCTACATATATGGTCTATGGGTAAGTCCTAATAGTGCAATAGTAGGGGCGGGTTTCTTCCTTAAATTAACGAGGTTTCACCTAAAGTTAAATAAACCCGCCCCCCAATGATGTAACTTTAATTTAATTAAATGACAAAAATCCAAGCTTCTCAAATTGAATATGTTGATGTAATTATTATCGGTGGCGGAATTGCTGGAATTTCCATTGCTGAATTTCTTGCTCGTCGTAGTCGCCTTTCTATAAAAGTATTAGATAATGCCCCACAATTAGGAACTTTTGCTTCGGGTAAATTGGAAGGTTGGTTTCATACTGGGGCACTTTATTCAGGACATGATGATGCTCAGACTTTTATTAATTGTGTTAATAGTTTGGAGGATTTAATTAATCTATATAGTTCCTATTTTTCCGAACAATGTAATATTGCTCTAACAGAAACTAAACCTAATTTTTTTACCCCCACAGTTATCCCTAATTTTAATGGTTGGTTTAATGATAAACCTGTATATTTAATTCATCCTAGAAAAAATTCTCCAGAAATTAGTTTATCTGGTCTCAAAAGTGATTCGGTATATTTAGAAATTCAGCGTAACCGAGTTTTAGGGAGATTAGAAACTGCTTATGGTCAACAATATAATTGGCTGCAAAATGGAAATTGTTTAGCACCAGTTTATGCCGAAGTTGAAGCTTATGAAGGTTTAAATTGTTCTTTGCGCCATTCCACAGAAACTATAGATAATCTTTGTCGTAGATTCGATAATTCTTATGGTCTAGAAAATTCAAAGTATGAAATTATCAAAACCTTAGATTGTTCGATGAATACTACTGCCATAATGAGAACTTTAGTTGCTAGTGCCATAGAGCGAGGGGTGACATTCGAGACGGGAGTAACTATTGATAAATTACTAATAGATAGCTACGGTCAAATTCAAATCAAAAGTCTTTTATGTCGTACACAAAATAGTTTGCCAAAACGTCTAAAAGCACGGTTATTTATTTTTACAGTGGGAAAAGGTTTTGAACCTTTTTTGTCTGACTTACAAGTACGGGCAAAACTTAAACGTAGTCGTAGTGCTATGGTAGTAGCTCAACCTGCTTTAACTGATACTAATTTTGTGCGGATGTCTACTAAGAGAAAGTTTCATTTTAATCATTTTGTACATAATTGTGAGATAGGGGCGGAAAAATTTGTTTATTCTATGTTGGCTGATTCTAGTTATACTAATGACGACCCAATAAATCGAGAAGAAGAAGTAGATATTGAGCAAATTTTAGATTCGGCAGAACGATATTTTGGCAAAGATAAACTTTATAGTCGAAATCTTTTTAGTTATGACTGTGTGAAAACAGAATTTATTAGTCAGGAAGAACAAAAACGGCGTTATAGTTATTGGATAGAGTCAAATCCTAATAGTAACTATTTATGTGTTTTGCCAGGGAAATTTTCTTTTTTCCCGACAGTGGCATTTCAATCTTATCAACGGATTAAAACTCTAATTGATTTTGATGAATGTGTGGAGAAATCAACTTTTGCTCCAGATGTTAAAGTCATGGAAGAGGCAAATAAATTAATTGCTGATTCTTATCCTATTAAAATTATTAATGAAGCTAGAAATTGGTAAATGAAAAAGCTCGTAGTTATCAGTCCAGTAGGGTGCGTTAGGCGCTTAAGAAAAACTAGGTTTAGTATGTAAAATATTAGCTGGCGCCGTAACGCACCATTCATTAGGGTCAGTAAAATGTAGGGTGTGTTAGACGGCTTAAATTCAGATTCTGCAAGGGATTCAGCAATCCGTCGTCACGCACCATTTTAGCTGTGTCTGTCCATTAGGGTGCGTTTTGCTGCGCAACATGAAAAGGCGCTTACGAAAAATGAGGTTGAGTATGTAAAATATTAGCTGGCGCCGTAACGCACCATTGATTAGGGTCAGTTTTAGGGTATAGTGGTGCGTTACGTTTCACTAACGCACCCTACTGGATTCTATAATAATTAATAATTAACAGAAACGGGTAGACGGGGCGGGTTGATTTCATCTAATGGTTAAACTCGTTAATTTAACGTGGAACCCGCCCCTACTGTTGCAATGTTGTAGTTGGGCTTTAGCCCCTCTAAGGATTTTCGGGCTAAAGCCCAACTACGAGCCTAATAAATGTAGGTTGGGTAGAACGATAGTGAAACCCAACATCAAAAAGGTTTTCTCCTACAGCACTTTTAAGAGCGATCGCCTCGTGTCACAAGCAAAACAATGTAGGGGCGTATCACAAGCAAAACAATGTAGGGGCGAATAGCCATTCGCCCCTACTACATAAATCAGAACTGCTGTATGTTGGGTTTCGTTACCTCAACCCAACCTACGACTCAGCTTAACCCCGCACAAATAAACGCACTCCAATACACTGGATGCTCAAACGGATGTTCCTCTTTACACTTTTCCTTCAAATGCTTATTCTTTGTCTGATAAATACGCTGATAAATATCGTTAAGTTTCACCCGCTCCTCCTCTAACTCCTGATACTCCGCCGAATCTTTGGCATAACTATTACGTCTGACTTCTATTTCCTTCAGTTGCTCGTATGCTGTATCCAATTTCTCCCCTAACGCTGCCTCTAATTCCTTTTTATACTGCTTCCTCAGCTCCTTCCCTGTCAACTCCCGTAACTGTCGTTGTGCTAGTTGCAATGCAACGGAACGATTTTTTCCCTCTTTGCGCAACTGATGATAAAAAATCGAAAACAAACAAGTTCCTAAATCGTCCACTGCCCACAAACTGCTAATAACACCCCTGGCACCGGCACACAAAAATCCTGTATTTAATGTCAATACATCATCGGAGATTGGCACTAGACCAAAATTGGTCTCACAACAGTCGATGAATACTTCGTCTAAGTCTGGGAAACGGAATGCTGGAGATAATAGTTGCCCCAAGGTAATTCTGCCATCGGCTAAAAGTAATGCTGATTCCATACAGTTGTCTACGCGAGATTGGGCGTGATGGGTTGACAATAACCGTTTTACCTGAGATAATAATAATTTATAGCTGTCAACGGTTGCAGCTTCACCTCGGAGGCGTTGGTTGTCTGGCACTCCATACATTTTGGCTATATGTTGGGCTTCATAGCTGGAACAAGGTAAGTCGTTGCGGGTGTCTTCGACGATGCCATATTCTGCTGCTGTTACTTCTGGGCGTTGGGTACAAAAGTCTAGAATTTGGCAACTGGCAAGGGTGCGGATACGGAAATGGTCTCCAAGATATTTGTTGTCTTTTAGTTTAATCGCACTAAATGGAATCAGATGTAAATATAAATGTGGTACAAGAATTAACTCCTCAATGTTTTCTAACTTACTAACTAGCTCATCTAACTTTAACCGTTTACCAATTTCTTGCAATCTAGTTTCCATTTGTTCCAGCCACTCTTTTCTTAACTGTTTCTCACTGTCAGATTTCAACTGCTGAAAACCGGGTAAATTATTAATGTACTGATTTTCTTGGCTAGTTAATGTCACTACTACCTGTTGTGATTCTATGGTAAGAGATTGAATTTCCTTAACATCAAGTTCTAAAAGTTGGGCAGCAGCAATAAATGGGGATCGAGTAGAAATTTCGATATAAGTTTGAAACCAGTTTTCGTATAACCACTGTTGTAGTTCTTCCAGACCCTGACCTTCGCAAGAGTGTTTTTCAACCCCATTTTGTCGCACTATAAATAAATAGGTATCGTTGTCGGTGGTATAAAAACTCAATATCGCTGTAGTCGGTTGCTGGATCAATGCTTGGATTTTCTCAAATTCCAGTGCGTCAACCTGCAACCCGTCTGCTAATACTCGGTCTAAACTACGGATTTTTTTATAGACTTCCTGCTTTTGAGCTTCTAACTCAGCAATGTCTTGGTTTCTTGCTTCTGTGGCAGCTCGTCCCCTGGTTGCTGCTGCTAACTCTTTTCCTTCTGTGCGACTGTCTCCTTGTTGTTGTTCCCAAAGTTCATTGATTTTCTGTTGAATAGCTTCGTGTTTTTTTAACCATTCATCAACTTCGGCAGGTATTTCACCTTTAGAGTAGAGGTCGTTACTTGCCATCAAATCTACTAACCGTTTGGATCGAGACCGCTCTACATATTCTAAGGCTTTTTCTATTTGATTGGTATTGATGTAAGCTTGTATTATATTTTGGTAGACTCCAATGGCTTTTTCCAGGATTTCTTGGCGACGATCGTCGTCTTTTGACCAACTGCGACTGAGTTCGACTGCAGTTATGGCTTTTTCGTAGGCAGCAATGGTAGGTCGCCAGTTGCCTTCTTTGAAGTGGAGGTTGCCTAAGTTGCGGGAAGTGTTGAGACAATTAATCGGATCTGCTTTCAGGGTGTAAACTTCCAAAGCCAGATTATATGCAGCAATAGCATTTTCCAGATTCTCTGCTTTGTCTCCTCTGATTCTTTCACTGTAAGTAATGGCTAGATTGTTTTGAATGGCTGCCCAATCTATAGGCAAGTCTTTTTTGGTAAAAACTTCCACAGCCAGATGATATGCAGCAATAGCATTTTCCAGATTCTCTGCTTTGTCTCCTCTGATTCTGTAACGGTAGGCAGTAGCTAGATTGTTTTGAGTCTGTGCCCAATCATAAGGCAAATCTTTTTTGGTACGAACTGACAAAGCTAGATGATATGCAGCAATAGCATTTTCTAGATTCTCTGCCCGGTCGCCTCTGGTTCTGTAAAGGTAGGCATTTGCTAGATTGTTTTGAGTCGTTGCCCAATCTATAGGGAAGCCTTTTTTGGTACGAACTGACAAAGCTAGATTACAGGCAGCAATAGCATTTTCTAGATTCTGTGCCCAGTCGCCTCTGATTCTGTAAAGGTAGGCATTTGCTAGATTGTTTTGAGTCGTTGCCCAATCTATCGGTAACTCTTCTTTGGTCCTAACTTCTAATGCTCGTTTATGTGCAGTAATAGCATTTTCTAGATTCTCTGCTTTGTCTCCTCTGATTCTGTAAAAGTAGGCAAGGCTTAGATTGTTTTGAGTCATTGCCCAATCTATAGGGAAGTCTTTTTTGGTATGAACTGACAAAGCTAGATTACAGGCAGCAATAGCATTTTCTAGATTCTGTGCCCGGTCGCCTCTGATTCTGTTACCGTAGGCAATGGCTAGATTGTTTTGAATGGCTGCCCAATTTTTCGGGTTACTCTTGCGGGGAAAGACTTTTAGCACCATTTCGTAACCTGCAATACTGATTTCCATATTGTTTGCTTTGTTGCCGAGGGGGAATTCCCTGAGGCGGTCGCTGAAAGCAAAAATAACAGAGGCGATGGATTCTGCTGGGTCTGTTTCTACCTCTGAGAATTTAGCTGTTGCCCAGTTTAGTAATATATCGGCAAGGTTATTATCAAGTTTGTCTAGGTTTGCTTGCAGGAGTGGGTAGATGACTTTGGGGTCGTCGTTGCTTTCGGCGGTTGCTCGGAGTACGTTCATCAGGAAGTTCAAATAGTCTTCGGATGAATAATTAGTTGAGGGAGAAGATTCTGAGGTTTTCAGCACTTCTGCAAGCTGACTCCTGAGATGGCCTAAAAATTTAGCAGCGTTTTGAGCATTTTGGTCATCGTTTTCTGCTAGTTGTTGTGCATAATATTCCATTACTTGGAGTAACCCTTCATCTACTAACTCGCGGTTAGCTTCGAGGATTTCAACTACCTCGTCGGGGTGGGTTAGCAGTTGATTGATGAGGTTGAGGTATGCTTCTATGCGTTGTTCGTCCATTTTTAGTTATTAGTTAGTTGATATCTATATATTTATCTGTATTTGGGGTTGAAGTTTATGCAGTTTTGGCTAGTTAGTGACGATCCCCCTAAATCCCCCTTAAAAAGGGGGACTTTTTCTTGACTCCCCCCTTCTCAAGGGGGGCGGGGGGGATCTAAATCAGTTATCAGCTTTTTCACTGATCACCAATTTCAGCGATTATCCCTGTATCCGTGGCCAAATCTGTGTCTAGCCTTTTCTTGCTTTAGAGCGATCGCTATCGATCATTTTCTCTAGCTGCAATTAAAATCTCTAGATAAAGGCGATCGCTTACTCGAAAGTTAGCTTGCTGAATAAGAGCATCAATTATCGGTCTAATTTCAGTCACCAACCCCCGTCGCTTGGCAACAAGAAGAATGCCCAATAACCCGGTAATATTTAGCCCTAGACGAACTGCTTCTTTCCTCCCCAACCGTTCGTCAATCAGCAATTCCTCCGCTTTAAGCTCTTGAGCAAGAGCTATTGCTTCAGACTCTCCCCGATCTAAATTAGACTCAGTTTGTAAGGTTTTAACCAGTTGAATATTGGTAGGTTGACAGATATCAATCCAATCTAGGGATAAAACTTGAGTGATTCGCGGATCGTCTTCACCACCTCGCTTTAATTCATCTGCTACCGCAGGAGGAATCAACACCCGTCCATAAATTTGTTGCAGCAAGGGCAAATATCCCACTATTACTAATCCATTGAGAGGAGATGTGTCACTCACAATAATCATAACCACCCCTTCGCAGTCAAATGCTCAATATCCTCCTGTAATTCAGCAACATCATAATGGATACAAATGCCACGGTTAGCAATTAACTCTTGAAAACGAACCTGTGAGATATTCAACAATTCTGCTGCTTTTCCCAAACTAATCTTTTCCTGCTGAAAAAGCAACAAAACAATTTCTAACAAAAGTTCATCTTCAGTCATTCCACTCGCTTTGATAATTTCAGAGGAAATAATCATACTCATTTTTTTCAGTTTCTATTAGTAATTTTCAAATTGTAAAACGTTCAAATCTGCAAAGGCAACTCTTGTACTCAGTTACAAATTATAAAGAAACCAAGTCTGCACCAGTTCATTCCTGATTAAGGGGGGCAGGAGGGGATCTAAATTTAGGCTATTACAACATTTTATAACTTCTGACTTCTCCTATTCTTTTCCCTCCCAAATTTCTGCTAATTTATTGATCAAATCTTCTGCTAAATCGCTCAACTCAATATCCCCATTTTCATCATCTCCTTCTTTCAAACTTACAACCAAATTATCTGCTGATTCTGGTTTACCAATCCCTAAATATGTCTCAAACAAATCCGTAACAGCACCACGCCGCTCAGATTTTTTTTTAGTCCGATAAATCGACTCCAACTGAGCAATAATATTAGTCAAATCTTCCATTTCTAACCGTTCTTTGACTTTAGCAAAAACCGGATCGATATCCGCAGCAATAGCATTATTAGCTAATTCTAAATTTTGCAAACATTCAAACAAAGTTTCTATATCTTCTAACTCATCAAGTTCGACTTCTTCCGGCATTTCATCTGGTTCATCCATTGACAAAAATCCCAATATTTCCCCAGATTTTAAACTGTTTTCTAACCGAACAAAAACATAACCGATTCTATCTTCAAGTACCTCTGGCGGTAACTCTATTTCATCCTGTTCTGGCAATACATAACGACATTCTAATTGACCAATATTAGGAATAGCCAAATCTGCCACATTATGATAAAGACGAATTAGCGGATTCCAAGAATCAGAAGCTTCTAAATCTGTGGAAATATCCATCATTTTGAGAAAATTATCTACAGCATAAACGACCAAAGTATTCAGATAAACTTGAGTCTTTTTTTCCTTATTAGGTTGTTGTGCTGCAAATTGTTGAGCATAATTATGAGCCTCTCTTTGGATGGGAATATTAATAGTTTGATTATCTTTAGTAGTCATTATTCGCCTCCTAAAAGTTCGTTATAAATTTTCTTCAAAAGTGGTTTACATTTTCTCCGATTGTGTGCCATTAGAGCTTGATAAGGAAGATTTAATTCCTTGGAAATTTCTGTAAATTTTTGCGGAGGATTTCTGTAAAAACGCCGTTTATAAATTTCCGCACAAGTACATTGAGGATAATCCTTTGGATGACAAACCAATGTTTGAATTGCTGCTGATAGTTTTTCTTTAAAATCTTCTCGAATTAAAGTTTCCATCGGGTCAAATTTACCAGCAGTAACATCTACTAAAGTCGGTGTATTTCCATCATTATTGCCACCAGAAATTGGTGCATCAAGAGAAGTTTCTCTCTCATTTTTTTTCTTATCTTCACGATCCAAATCCATAATTCTGAATCCGAGACGCAACCCATACCAATTCATCCACAATCTCAGACTATGTACAAAAGATTTTTTTCCTGCTTTAATTTGCTCAAATTCAGTACATATTCTTTGAGAAAATTCTAACTGAATCTCTTGCAATAAATCTGGGTATCTTGGGTGTGGGGATGTACGAGGTATTTGGAATTTTAAAATTAGGCTCCACAAGTGAGCAAAAGCCTTATCCCGTTCCCTAGTTTCCGGAGTTTGTTGGCAGAAATTAGCGATCGCTTCACAGAGCAAATCATCATTAGATTTGTCATTACACATTTGATTTACAGAAACGTATTTTGACTTGACCATTTAACTAACTCCAACTATACCATAAATCATGTTTATTTGTTCTCCTAAAAATTGTAGGTTGGGTTGAGGAACCGAAACCCAACACCTCTTTTTTTCTATGTGAAAAAAATTGTTTGTGTGTGGGTTTGGAGACCAAAGTCCTACGGCTAAAATTAATCTAAATTTGATGCCTTTCCAGATAGAGAAAATTGCTGAGGATAAACATCATCAAAATAAACATTTATCGGCACAAATTTAACTTGACTTTTAAACTTTTGATTATGCTGATTAATCGCCTCTTCATAATCTTGACAAGCAGGAATAAATTGAGATTTTTCGTGATAAAACATCCTCTTACAATCTCTTAGTTTCTGTTCCCGAAGTAAGTGGTTAATTCTAAACCAGAAGAAAGCAAAACCATTCTGATAGCGATCGTAACCATAAACGATACCAGCATCAGTTACATAAGCTAAAATGGCCATTGCCACCAACAAAATGATGTCATACAACTCAGGTGGCCAGTCTTCGCCACTATAGAGAGCAACAGAAGTACCCACTAACATGGTTGGAGTCACCCAAACGATAGTATTTGCTAGTCTTTGCCAAAGTTGAATTTCATTTTGAGAGAAGGGAGACATTTTTGCCGAAAATAATTGAGAGCAAATTCCTAACTCAAATAAAATGATAACCACAGGCAACAATATAGTCGCAAGAGTAACAGCAAAAGACCCCGGAGGAAATGCTTGAGATGCCAAATATTCAACTGGTTGCTTAATTAAAACAAAATTGATTACCAAAACAGCAAAAAAGAATGAAAGCATGAAAAAATACCCAAGTGCTTTTCTGATACCAAACCTCAAAAATTCGGGATATTCTGCTTTCAACTGTGTCAACTCATTTTCAATTTTTACCTTTCTTTCCTTTGTTTCCAGTGCATTATAGAGATATTTAAACCTCAAAGACTCAAGCTGACCGATGTGAACAAGCGATCGCCTCTCTTGTTTTTCCGACTCCAACTTCTGTTGAATTTCTTTTTGTTGTTGTTGGTAGAGCGATCGCCTCTCTTCCCTTTCTCTCTCCAACCTTTTTTTCTCTTCTTGCCGTTGTTTTTCCTCATCTGCCAAATTTTGATAGTATGCACGTTCTCTACTCTCAAATTCTTGACCTTCCTTACCCAAAGAAAAATTATTCATAAGTTATTGTGTGTTTAAGTGGATTTTTTCAATAAAAATTGTAGGGTGTGTTTCGCTGCGCGACATGAAAAGACGGCTAAAATTCAGACTATGAAAAGCATTTAACAATCCGTCGTAACGCACCATTGAATATGTATCAGTTGAAACGGTTCAGTAGGGTGTGTTAGACGGCTAAAATTCAGACTATGAAAGACATTTAACAATCCGTCGTAACGCACCATTGAATATGTATCAGTCTACTACTAGGAATGTAAGGGCGAATGGCCATTCGCTCCTACAATGCTCCTTTATTTACTTGAGTAACTAAATATTGAAAAGCAGCAGGTACAGACTCAAAAGCTTTATGCTCAATATTTTCAAATATCCCCTTACTTCCCGCGCCATTAACTAACAAAAGTTCAGCGTTGCTCTGAAACTCAGCAGCTTGAATACCAACATTATCCAAACCATCAGTAATAAATACGGCAAACTTTCGGGGTTTTTCTCTCCAAGTCGCATCATTTTCTGCTAGAAACAACTTAGCGCGGTTAATTCCTCCTTGAATATCACTGCTACCACAATTAACAGGATGTGATAAAATAGGCTGAAGTTGATTTTTCATAAACTCCTGAATTTTTCCCTCGCTCTGACTTTGCCACTGTTGCACCGAATTTTGATAACTCGCTAAAATTTGCAAATCATTTTGACGCAAGGTTTCATATTCAGCTAATTTTTGTTTATACTCCTTCTTTTCCTTCCTATATGTAAAAGCATTACCTTGGTTTGTAGGTTCCACAGGTGCAACAGGATGATTAAAACCTGCATTAACCAACATAGGTTGTTGTTCGACTCTAATTCTTGCTAGGGGACGGTTACTGTCATAACAAAAGGTTCCTACTGCTATCTCCCCACCATTTTTCTTTAATAGGGATAACAACAATTGAAAATCTTGGAGTTGTGGTTGTTCGATGCGACTCCATTCAACACTACCCGTTTTATCCATGATAATTGCCACTTGCACCGGAAGTGACTGAGGTTGATTTGCCAAAGCAGTTTTGACTTCTGCTAAAGGTTCAGATATAGTAGAAGATATGGTATCAGTGGGAGTTTTGCTCTCAACTTTTCCAGCACAGCTTGCCAAAAAGCTGACCAAGATAGCCACAATAATTACATGAAATTTTTTAATAAGTACAATCATTATTTCCTTTAATTGTTAAGTCGATAATTTTGGGCCATTTAAAACCCTAAATTATCTGTTCTTAATTACTTAACGTTTTGAAGTGGGAATAATTTTGCAATTATGAAAAAATTTTCTGTTGAGAATTATGGAATGGGAAAATTGGTTTATATCATGTTCGCTTGAATACTTATAATTAGGCTAGTAGTTGGGCTTTAGCCCGCTAAATATTTATTTGGGCTAAAGCCCAACTACAAACTAATACTTTTTTATAACTGAATTATCTGCAATTCGTAGCTCCCCTGGAGAGGACACATGATATTAGATAACTTGTGGTATAAAAATAAAACGTAGGAATGTTCGGCCAAATATTCCTATATATTAAAGGTCTACTATATTAAATACTCAAGATGAAAAAAACCTTATTTTTAAACCCCCCTTCCTTTGATGGTTTTGATGGAGGTGCCGGAGCTAGATATCAAGCAAAACGAGAAATTACCTCCTTCTGGTATCCTACCTGGTTAGCTCAACCTGCTGCTCTAGTTCCGGGAAGTAAGTTAGTAGATGCTCCTGCTCATTATCAAACGGTGGAAGATGTACTGAAAATTGCCAAAGATTATGAACTGGTAATTATGCACACCAGTACCCCTTCCCTACCCAATGATGTTAAATGTGCAGAAGCAATTAAAACTCAAAACCCGGAAACACAAATAGGTTTTGTTGGCGCTCATGTGGCAGTTTTGCCAGAAGAAACTCTCAGGGATAATCCAATTATTGATTTTGTTTGTCGCAACGAATTTGATTACACCTGCAAAGAATTATCCGAAGGCAAACCTTTTGGAGAAATTAAAGGGTTGAGTTACCACGATCTCCAAGGCAATATTCAGCATACCCCAGAACGAGAATTAATTCACGACTGGGATTCCATGCCTAGTGTTTTTCCTGTTTATGCAGAACATCTGGATATTCGTAACTATCTAATTGGTTATTTGCTTAATCCCTACATTTCCTTATATACAGGTCGAGGTTGCCCTGCTAAATGTACCTTCTGTTTATGGCCACAAACTATTGGCGGACATCAATATCGCGCTAAAAGTCCGGAAGCAGTAGGGCGAGAAATGGCAGAAGCAAAAGCAATTTGGGGAAGCTCTGTCAGAGAATACTTTTTTGATGACGATACTTTTACCATTGATAAAAAACGAGCGATCGCTATTAGCGAACATTTGAAGAAGTTGAAGTTAACCTGGAGTTGTAATGCTCGTGGGAATTTAGATTATGACACCCTGAAAGAATTGAAAAATAACGGACTGCGTTTGCTCTTAGTTGGTTTTGAATCAGGAAATCAGCAAATTTTGGATGGAGTCAAGAAAGGAATTAAATTAGAAGTCGCCCGCAAATTTATGGAAAATTGCCATAAGTTGGGAATTAAAGTTCATGGAGCTTTTATTCTCGGTTTACCCAATGAGAGTAGGGAAACTATTGAGGAAACTATCCGTTTTGCTTGTGAAGTAAATCCCCATACGATTCAAGTTTCCATTGCTTCCCCCTATCCAGGAACAGAATTATATAGTCAAGCTGAAGCAAATGGTTGGTTTACAGGAGATTCTCTGGTTGCTAATTCTGGCATTCAAATGTCAGCGTTGCAGTATCCTAATTTGTCAGGTAGTGAAATTGAGGATGGGGTAGAGCAAATGTATCGGCGGTTTTATTTTAGACCGAAGTCAATTATTCCTATAGTTGGAGAAATGTTGGCAGACCCGCAAATGTTGGTGCGACGTTTGCGGGAAGGTAAGGAATTTTTGTCTTATTTGAGGGAGCGTCATCAGAGAGCAGCGAGTCATTAATTAGCTATTAAACATCTCCGGTTGCAACTGAATTATTGGAGAGGTATATTAGTTATTATATTTCTAGTTTCCTTTGTCTGTGAATGAGATGAAGTAGTTAAAAGTTAGCCTGAATTTTTCTAAGGAATTAATAATATTACGATTAGGAATGAAAATTATGACATCAAAAACAGTGATTCAAGTAACAGCAAATGGACAGTTAGAGTTACCACCAGAAATTTGCTCTCAGTTACAACCTGGGGATGAGTTTGTATTGTCGCAAGAGGAGGATACTATTATCCTCAAACGGGTGAAAAAGTCGGCTATTAAGGATATGATTAACGCGCAAAAAGGAGTTAACCGTGAACCAGATTCACATTTTTTTGACGCCTGCGATCGCCTCCATGAAATTAATGAAATCGATCCTATTTCTGAAGAGGAAATTCAAGCAGAAATTAAATCTTATAAGCAGGAAAAACGAAAGTTAACTTAAGTTGATGCGAATTATCTTAGATACCAATACTGTGATTTCTGGAATATTTTGGCGAGGGAAACCTTTTGAGGTTTTGGAATTAGTGCGGTCAGGGCAAATTGAAGTTTACACTTCTGAAGTGATGCTAGAAGAATTATTAGATGTTCTACAGCGTCCTAAGTTTTCAAAGAGACTAGCTTTGTTAGAATCTAGTCCCCAAGAAGTAGTTAATAGTTGGATTTATTGGGTGAAAGTTGTAGAGATTGGAGAAGTTGAAAAAGTTATAATTTCTGACCCAGATGATGACCAAATTATTGCCTGCGCTAAATTAGTGAATGCTGATTTTATTATTTCAGGTGATACAGACCTGCTTAATATCAAGGCAAAAGTAACAATTCCAATTGTAAGCGCTGGTGAGTTTATGGATATTTTGGCAAATTCTACTTAAGCTATTATCAGTGATAATCAAGTTGTTGGTAGTTTTGCTTGAGCAATAAGTATAAGTTTCACTTGCTTAAGCAAAACTACGAGCTTATTTATCATCTGAAAATAGTAATATGACAGCAGAGAATACCCTTGGTTTATCACCAGTATTTAAGTGTCAAAATTATCAATACTATACCCGTACAAATTATATCAATCAACAAAATTATGAAAACAAACACCCAAACAACACCAGATAACAACAATACAAAAATTACTACCCAAACCAAAAATCGCGGGATGTCAACCACAACCAGCATCCTAGATACCCTACAGTTAGTTTTTCAAGCAGGAGGCCCGGGATTTTGTCAATTTGCCATTAATAATGCTTGTAATGCTAACTGCGGTTTCTGCAATTTTGCACGAGATACTTTTCCTAAAGAAGAAACAAAATTTGTTGAACTCGATGAGGGTATAGATTCAATTAATATTCTGTTTCGCGAAGGTATTAGATATCTGGTTTTCACAGGTGGGGAACCAACTCTTAATCCCAACTTGGTCTCATTTGTTAATCATGCAGCAGGATTAGGAATCAAACCTATGGTGGTGACAAATTGTGGGTTGTTAACGCGGAACAAAATTCACGAATTAGCAGACGCAGGTTTGTCTAGTCTAATTATTTCAGTTGATGCTGCAACTGAAGAAATTCACGAAAATAATCGTGGGTTGCCTGGTGTATGCAGCAAAATTAAAGAAGCTAATCAAGTGCTAAAAGATATTGGTATGTATTCGACTGCTTCTGTCACTATGAGTCATTTAGTTGATTATGATGCACTGCCAGATTTTCTCAACTCCCTTGGATTTGAGTCAGTAGTTTTTTCCTATCCATTAACAAATCTGGATTCTAATTTTCTGGGATTTTCTGATGCAGGTTTAGTGACTCATACTAATGAAAGTCTCTGGCAAGCTTACGAAAAAGTCAAGCAATTAAAAAAGCGATTTCGTGTAGTTAACCCTACTCTTTCTTTAGAGGAAATGCAGAGATTTGTCAACAATGAGGAACAACTTTATCCTTGTTTAGCAGGTTATCGTTTCTTTTTTCTTGACTGGGATTTAAACTTATGGCGTTGTCATTTTTGGCATGAACCGATGTGTTCTATTTATGAATTTGATAGCTCAAAATTGGTTAGAGATAATTGTACAAAATGTATGATTAATTGTTATCGAGATTCGAGTTTAATGCAGAATATTGCAGTGTCGATGCAGGATGCTTATCAGTCAATTAAGAAAGGAAATTTATTAGATACAGCAAAAGCTTTAACTAGAAAAAGTAATGTTGATTCCTTGCGGGCGGTGATGGAAGAATTACCTTGGATAATGCGGTTTTAATATGGGGAGATAGAGGGATGGGGTGATTGGGTGATGGGGTGGTAGGGTGATGGGGAGATAGCACAATTTTTTGTATTTTCATATAAGAAAATGCTTATATCAATCAAATCCTCCAGATTGCTTCCTTCCACTCCGTTCCAGTCGCAATGACAAATATTTAATCTATCTATTAACTATCAAACCAATAACAATAAAAATAATCTTGAGATTGCTATCCGTTCCGGAATGCTCCGCAAACCTTCCACTCCGTTCTAGTCGCAATGATAAACATTTAATCTATCTATTAATAACCAAACCAATAACAATAAAAATAATGCCAATAAACCTACCCAAAGAAACCTTTTCTCTTAACCAAAACTTCGCACCTAAAATACTACAAACATAAGTTAATGCTGTTGCCGGACGAACAAAACTAACATCTGCCCAACTTAACACTGAAATAAATGATAAAAAAGCAATTGTTTGACAAAAAACTCCCACAATAATTAACGGATTTATGATAATTTCACCTATTTGCTGAAATAGACTTTTGATAGATTTTAAATTTACTTCTCCAATTTGTTTCATCCCTCTGGCAAGACATAAATCTCCAGTTGAATCAGCCAAAGCAATAATAGCGATCGCTAACCAAGTTTTAGACTGATAAAAGCTCAAAGAAAATCCTAATAAAGCCAGGTTAAAATTATGATTTTTTCTATCTTCATACAGACTTTTACTTAAACCAACAATTAATACACCAATAGTTATAATCAAAGTTCCGATTAATCTGATATTTGAAATTGTTTCATCTAAAATTAACCAGGCAAATAAGGCATTTAACAAATAAGTTAAAGAGTGCATCGAAAGTACATAACTCAGGTCAAGTTTAGAAATAATGGTTAGGTATAAACCTAGAGAAAGCATGAGAAAAATTACTCCTAACCAAATCCAAAAATTTGTTAGTAAGTAAATTATTAATGGTATCCAACTTTCAGAGTTAACTAGATTAACCTCCCCAAATTGTTTCATGGCTTTACTTAACCAAATATCACCTAAAACTTGGGTAATATTTAACAGAAATAGTAAGATTAAATTTGCCATAATAATTAGGGGAGTAGGAGAGTAGGGTTCTTAGGAATAAGTAGGTAGTAATTACCCTCTTTTCCTAGAATTCTTAAAAACATAAACTTTACTTGATTACTTAATAACTGAAGCCTTGAGGAAGTATAGCATTATTTTCTGGAATTGGTGTAGCTCCTCCTGAAAATAACGAAAGTTAACTTCCAAAATTTCTGCTAAAATATATTTCTTATACTGAAAATAATATGACAGAAGAGAATATGCTTGGTTTATTACCAGTATTTAAGTGTGAAAATTCTCCTCCGAGAGGTGATATTGTTTTTGTTCATGGTTTGGCTGGCCATCCCTGGGGTACATGGCATCCTAAAAGTAAAAGAGATAATCAAGATTTAAACTTTTGGCCGTTTTGGTTAGGGCAAGAGTTACAAGCAAATGTCTGGACTTTTGGATATGAAGCGCCTCGCTTTGAATATTTTGGTCAGGGAATGCCACTTTTTGACCAAGCAAGTAATTTACTGGAATATCTAGAGGTTAGCGATGTAGGTACTCGCCCCCTGATATTTGTGACTCACAGTATGGGTGGGTTGGTTGTCAAACATTTAATTCGTACAGCTCAAAACTTTGAAGATAAAAGAGCTATTATTGAACAGACTCAGGGGATTGTGTTTTTGTCTACTCCCCATCAAGGCTCCCATTTGGCTAATTTAATTGATAATATTAAAGTTTTGACGAGAGCGACGGTAAATGTTGAGGAATTAAAAGCGCATACACCTCAGTTAAGTGAACTTAATGAATGGTATCGACAAAATGTTGATAATTTCGGAATTCAAACTCAGGTCTTATTTGAAACTCAGCATACAAGTGGAGTTTTGGTTGTGGATAGAGATAGCGCTAACCCAGGAATTAAAGATGTTAAACCTGTTGCTATTCCAGCAGATCACAATTCTATTGCTAAACCTGAAAAAAATGATTTGGTTTATCTTTCCGTAAAAAATTTTGTAAAAAAAAAGTTGGTGCCTCCACTTACACGACGAGAGTTAGAATTAATCTATTCCAAGCCCCACCCCTCCCCAGATACTATGTAGATCGCCCGGAATACAGCGACAATTTAAAGGCTAACCTACTGGAAAATTCATCGGATACGCGAGCTATTGTGGTGACTGCTATCCACGGTTTGGGTGCTGTGGGTAAGTCTACTCTGGCACAAGCTTTAGCTTATGATGAGGAGGTACAATCTCGTTTTTCTGATGGTATTCTCTGGGTAACATTGGGTCAAGAGCCTAATATTCTGCCGATGCTGAGTGGTTGGGTGCAGACATTGGGTGACTATAATTTCAAATCTACAAGTGTTGAGGCGACTGCTGATCATTTGCGGACTTTACTTTCTAAGAAATCTGTGCTACTGGTGGTGGATGATGCTTGGAGTCCAGACCATGCTCAATTTTTTAATGTGGGAGGTTCCCGCTGTCAGGTTTTGGTGACGACAAGGAATAAGGCGATCGCTCGTCCTTTAGGAGCTGAAATTTACAGTCTGGATGTGATGACTTTATCCCAGTCAATGCAACTTCTCAGTCAAATTTTAGGGCGTGAAATTAGGGGAGAGGAAGCAAAACAGGCGGAAGCTTTGGTTAAGGAACTGGGATATTTGCCTTTAGCTTTGGAGTTGGCAGCGGCTCAAGTTGCGGAGGATGATATGTCTTGGGGAGAGCTGTTAGAGGATATTCAAGGGGAAATTGCTCGGTTAAAAACGTTGGCTATACCAGGTGCAGAGGATGCTGTTAATGAGGCTAATTTAAAAAAGTCGAGTTTGACTGCTTCATTGAATTTGAGTGTCAAGCGACTAACACAAAAAAGGCGGGAAGATTTTATTTGGTTGGGAATATTGCCGGATGATGTGAATATTACTCCAGGAATGGCGACTGTACTCTGGGGTATGAATGATGAGATAGATGCGACGAAGCAGTTGAGGTATTTGCGGAGTCAGGCGTTGTTGTTGAATGGTGTGGCTTTGCCTGATGGTAAGCCTACTTATCGTTTACATGATTTGTTTCACGATCTGGCTCGGTATTTGTTGACTGCACCATTACATCCAACAGAAGAAGGTGATTTGCCGGGGTTGGGTATTCGTCTAGCTAAGGCTCACAAAATATTTTTGAAGAAATATAGGAAGTTAACGGATAATCATCTTTGGCATACTTTACCTAATGATGGTTATATTCATCAGCATTTAGTCTGGCATTTGGAAAAGGCAGGGAAGATAGAGGAGATTCATGGTTTATTGGCGGAGGAGTCGAAAAGTGGGACTAATGGTTGGTATGAAACGTGCGAACTTTTAGGGCAAATGGGGATTTTTATTACTGACGTGGCTCGTGCTTGGGAGTTAGCGGTTGACTTGGATGAAGGTAGGTTGTCTCAAGTTGTTAGTTTGCAGTGTCGTTATGCTTTGATAACTGCTTCTATTAATAGTCTGGCAGCAAATTTACCAGGAAATTTGTTGGTGGCTTTGGTTAAACATAATTTCTGGACTCCAGAGCAAGGGTTAGCCTACGCATTACAAAAGCCTGAGCCAAGGGATAAAGGAGACTCCCTAGCAAAATTAGTTGATTATTTGCCAGACAGCTTAAAAAAAGCCTTTTCAGAAGTTCTGGCTACAGCTCGACAGATTAAGGATGAGAGATATTATCGTGTCCAACTTCCCCAATTAACACCAGCACAAGCTCTGGCTGTTACTCGACAGATTCAATGTGAGGAACATCGTGCCGAATTTCTCAGAGCTTGGGCTGATAAATTTCCCGAAATATTACCAGAAGTTCTGGCTGCTGCTCGACAGATTGAGGATGAGTATCATCGTGCCCAACTTCTCAGTGCTTTGGCTGATAAATTGACACCAGAAATATTACCAGAAGCTCTGGCTGCTGCTCGACAGATTTATTCTGAGGAATATCGTGCCCAAGTTCTCAGTGTTTTGGCTGATAAATCACCAAAAATATTACCAGAAGCTCTGGCTGCTGCTCGACAGATTCAAGATGAGTATCAAAGCGCCGAATTTCTCAGAGCTTGGGCTGATAAATTTCCCGAAATATTACCAGAAGTTCTGGCTGCTGCTCGACAGATTGAGGATGAGTATCATCGTGCCCAACTTCTCAGTGCTTTGGCTGATAAATTGACACCAGAAATATTACCAGAAGCTCTGACTGCTGCTCGACAGATTCAGTCTGAGTATCCACGCGCCCGAGTTCTCAGAGCTTTGGCTGATAAATTTCCCGAAATATTACCAGAAGCTCTGGCTGCTGCTCGACAGATTCAGTCTGAGTATTATCGTGCCCGAGTTCTCGGAGCTTTGGTTGATAAATTTCCCGAAATATTACCAGAAGCTCTGGCTGCTGCTCGACAGATTCAATATCAGGAAAATCGCGCCGAAGTTCTCAATGCTTTGGCTGATAAATTGACACCAGAATTATTACCAGAAGCACTGGCTGCTGCTCGACAGATTCAGTCTGAGTATTATCGTGCCCGAGTTCTCAGAGCTTTGGCTGATAAATTGCCCGAAATATTACCAGAAGCACTGGCTGCTGCTCGACAGATTCAATATCAGGAAAATCGCGCCCAACTTCTCAGTGCTTTGGCTGATAAATTGACACCAGAATTATTACCAGAAGCACTGGCTGCTGCTCGACAGAT
>NZ_JBNHER010000277.1:28716-32724 GCF_050015975.1 Dapis purpurea BLCC-M126
GACACCAGAATTATTACCAGAAGCACTGGCTGCTGCTCGACAGATTCAGTCTGAGAAATATCGTGCCCAAGTTCTCAGTGCTTTGGCTGATAAATTGACACCAGAATTATTACCAGAAGCTCTGGCTGCTGCTCAAAAGATTGAGTCTGAGTATTATCGCGCCCAAGTTCTCAGTGCTTTGACTGATAAATTGACACCAGAATTATTACCAGAAGCACTGGCTGCTGCTCGACAGATTCAGTCTAAGTATCAACGCGCCCGAGTTCTCAGTGCTTTAGCTGATAAATTTCCCGAAATATTACCAGAAGCACTGGCTGCTGCTCGACAGATTCAGTCTAAGTATCAACGCGCCCGAGTTCTCAGTGCTTTAGCTGATAAATTTCCCGAAATATTACCAAAAGCTCTGGCTGCTGCTCGACAGATTCAGTCTAAGTATGATCGTGCCAAAGCTCTGAGAACTTGGGCTAATAAATTTCCCGAAATATTACCAGAAGCTCTGGCTGCTGCTCGACAGATTCAAAATGAGGAACATCGCGCCGAAGTTCTCAGTGCTTTAGCTGATAAATTTCCCGCAATATTACCAGAAACTCTGGCTGCTGCTCGACAGATTCAGTCTGAGTATAATCGTGCTGATGTTCTCAGTGCTTTGGCTGATAAATTGACACAAATACCAAAAAGTGAACTTTACCCCCTCTGGCAAGATACCCTTCACACCCTATCCCTTCGCACTCGCCCCGACTTACTTTCAGACATAACAGCATTAACTCCCGTCATCTTTTCTTTAGGAGGTGAAGAAGCAATCAAAAACACAGCCATTGCTATTCAAGATGTTTCCCGGTGGTGGCGGTGATTTCAGTTATCAGTTATCAGTTATCAGCTATTAGTTATTAGTTTCTCCAACTGAAGCTAGAGGATTAAAATACTAGAGCTTATTATTTTATATCATAATCAATTCCAGATTAATATTTGAACAAAAAATAGATTCTACCTATGTATCAACTAACTATTAATATACCAGAAGAAACAGCCTTAGCGTTAAAATTAACCCCTGAAGAACTTAGTCAAGAAATGAAACTAATTTCTGCCATTAAACTTTATGAATTAGGTCGTCTTTCCTCTGGTGCTGCTGCAAATTTAGCAGGTATTCCCAAAGTTCTATTTTTAACAAAATTAGCTGATTATGGTGTAGATACTTTTCAACTCACTGAAGCTGAATTAGCTGAGGAACTAAAACGTGCCTAATATTGAGGAGTCAGAATTCAGGAGTCAGGAGTTAGGATGTGCAGGGAATTACATCAGGTTCGTAGTAGGGCTTCAGCCCGAAATATAAGATGGGGCTAAAGCCCTACTACGAACTTTTAGCTGATAACTGATAACTGATAACTGATAACTGAAGTTACCCAATAGCATCCTTCAAAGCATTCTGAGTCATAGCAGCGATCGCTTGATCCGTTGCCTTGGGTAAATGATAATACTTACCACCCGACTGCTTCGCCAACTCCTTCGCAAACCCAGTGGAAACAAACTTATTCTCAGTATCTATCATCAACAACTGAATACCCAAACCCCTAATTTTACCAGCAATTTCCAACAACTCCTCCTTAATATTTGGCTTCTCATCATCCAACATTGGCTCACCCAACGAACGTGCCAATGGAATATTCCCGCGTCCATCAGTAATAGCCACAATAACCACCTGCCCCACATCACCAGACTGCTTGGCATTCACACCAACTCTCACTGCTTGAGTCAAACCATGCGCTAAAGGCGAACCCCCACCACAAGGCATTTTTTCCAAACGTCGTCGCGCAGAAGTTATCGAACGAGTCGGCGGTAACAAAACCTCCGCCTGTTCCCCCCGAAACGGAATTAACGAAACCTGATCGCGACTCTGATACGCCTCCGTCAACAACTGCATCACCGCACCCTTTGCCGACTGCATTCTATTCAATGCCATGGAACCCGAAGCATCAACCACAAATACCACCAAGGCACCTGCTTTTCTTGCCAATCGTTTCGCCCGCATATCACTCTGTTCCACAATAACTTTGCGGTTTGGTTGACGTTCTCTTCTCGACTTTTGATAAGGAGCAGCAGAGCGCAAAGTCGCATCCACAGCAATACGTCGCACCTTACCTTTAGGCAACATTGGTTTCACATAACGCCCCCGATCTTCAGAAAAAATCATACTCCTACTACCCGACTTACCCTGACGGTTCGCCGTTTGAGCAAACATGAGTACGCTATCATCTAATACCACTCCCTCCGGATCGAATAAAAATTCTTCGGGAATACTTGCCTCTTCTTCCTCTGGAGGTTCCTGGTTTTCCTCATCTTCGTCTTCTTCCTCTTGTTCCTGTTCCGAGTTGTCTTCTGGAGGTGGAGGCGGTGGTGGAGGCGGTTGTTGTTCCTCTTCTGGGGGAGTTTGCACTATTGTTGCTCGCGGCACAATAACTAACTCCACCGCCCGACGCAAGTCATCAGCATTAACAGTTGTTCGTCCGTCCAGTGCTGCCGATGCTCTAGCAACTCGCACTGCAAAAAGTTCTGCCCGATGTCCTTGTACTCCTCCACGAACTGCTTCTTCTACTAAATATAATATTTGTTCATGGGTAATAACCACATCCTTTACCCATTCTCTCGCCAACAAAATCTGAGTTTTGAGATTATCTACATCTTCTGTGTATCTTTCTAGAAAACCTTGAGGAGAGCTAGCATAAGCTAAAGCTTGTTCCACTGCTTCCACCCGTTGCTCTAAACCTAAAACCATATCTGCTGAGAGAGCGATCGCTATCCTATCGAGCAAATGTTCTCGTAGTGGCCCCTCTTCTGGATTATAGGTAGCAATAAATAGAGGTCTACAAGGATGTTGAAAACTAATACCCTCGCGCTCTATCTGATTTTTCCCTTCTGTTAAAACTGTCAGTAATAGATTAGCAATATTATCATCAAGTAGATTAATTTCATCTACATATAATACTCCTCGGTGAGCAGAAGCTAATAAACCTGGTTGAAAAACTGTTTCCCCCTGCTTTACTGACTTTTCTACATCCACCGAACCCAATAACCTATCTTCTGTCACTCCCAGGGGAACTTGAATAAAAGGTGCAGGTATAACTTCCGTAGGTATTTCTTCTGCTGTGGCGTTGGGATACTCTTCTAAAAGTTCCTCATCCCATTCTTCAGGATAGTTGGGATTGCAGTTGCTAATAGAACCTTTGACAATTTCAATGGGAGGCAAAAGAGAATGTATAGCTCTGGCCATTACAGATTTCGCTGTACCTCGACGGCCAGCAATGGCGACTCCTCCTAATCCTGGATCGACGGCTGCTAATAATAAGGCCAGTTTTATTGCTTCTTGTCCAACTACAGCAGCTAGAGGAAAGTTGATGATGGTGGGAGGGTTAACGACAGGCATAGTTTGAATAGTTTTACTCTTACTTTTTAGAATATCAATTAATGGGACATATTTTTCCAGTCGGGGTTAGCGATCGTGAAACGATGCGGAGCATTATCGCTTCTGCCTACTGCTGAATGCCTTCTGCTATATCTATGGACGATGCGTTAATTGATACAGAATTTAATCACGACAAAACTTCATTTAATATTTTTCAAAGTTAGTGATTATTTCAAATCATCAATTTTACATCTATATTTATAAGCTACATATTATTATGATTAAAGTATTTTTTTTAGCCTGTAAATTATGTATACTAATTTTTACAATAAAAATAACTTTTACATATATGTAACATTATTAATACTTTTAACAAAGTAGAGGGTATAACCCCTCATGGGTGTTATACTACGTTTAGTAGATGCACCCTGATAGTTATTTGTCCCTTAGCCAATTTTGGCCAAGGGGCTTTTTTTTACATATTCGACTTTAGTTGAGAAAAACTTATATTTATAAATATAATTTATAATATTAATAATTTATAAATATATAAAAATAGAGGGTATAACCCCTCATGGGTGTTATACTACGTTTAGTAGATGCACCCTGAT
>NZ_JBNHER010000277.1:32824-37759 GCF_050015975.1 Dapis purpurea BLCC-M126
AGTCATAGTCCCTTAGCCAATTTTGGCCAAGGGACTTTTTTTTACATATTCGACTTTAGTTTTGAAAAACTTATGTTTTTTATATTTAGTATATTATTTTCAAAACAATCAAATGATGGGCTTAACCCCTCACGGGTGTTATACTACGTTTAGTAGATGCACCCTGATAGTTATTTGTCCCTTAGTCAATGTTGGCCAAGGGGCTTTTATTTTTGTAGGGAGTATAGAGTTACAGGCACAAAAGTTATCTCGCTCGTTAGTTTTCGGTGCTAGAATAAATGCTTCACTAAAAGGATTTACCAATGTCCGCGCCCTAAATGCTTAGTGCTACAGGTAAGTAGGGAATACAAAGAAATTAGGGAGTAGGGGGAAATTAAAGATATTTAAGATACGAAGAGAATATTTTTTTTATAATATTTATAAAAAAGCCGCTCTCTGCTAATTAAGCAGAAAACGGATTAGATATATCGATACTTAATGGAGCATATGGGAGTCGAACCCATGTCCAAAATGGCTATTCACCCTTCACTCATTCACAGGTTTAGCTCTTTTTAACCCTCAGAGCTGGGACCATCCATTATCCCGGATGGCGGGATGCTCTGGTGAAGTCTTAACTAGCATAAGACCAGAGGCAGTTTGCTAGTGCATCCGTTGGGGTTAAGTCTGTAATCCTTAACGGAGTCAAATCACAGACGCTCGAACCTATAAGAGGTGTTTTCGCAATTAAGCTACAGCTACTTGCTTACGAGCAAAAGGTACAATGTTGTTTGCACTTATTATTTTTTGAGCCCAGGATTTGCGAGAGAAGACTCACTCTCGACCTGCATCACAAAGCAGATTTCACCACCCTGTCGAAACCGTTAATGCCCCGCATGGTTATTCTTATATAATACACAATTATTTTAACGATGACAACTCAGATTAGAAGTCAGAAGTCAAAAGTCAAAAGTAATAAATTATATGTTTTTTTAAATTCTTGCCACTAATGTAAATCATCTTCCCAAATACCAATATAGACACGATTATCTTTACTACGCTCGATTAGACCTTCTAAATTACCTGTTTTAAACTCGTAGCGACTAATTTGCCTGTTTCTTACATCTTGCAGTCCTTGTTTAATGTCTGGAGTAATCTTCAAATTCAACATATTAGTCAAAGCTACTCTCACCATCCGGTCATCTATAGTATCCGCTACAGACAACTCAGTTTGTCGTAAGCGACTAGAATCTCGATCGTATATGTAGCCTAAAGTAACTTTATTAGGAAGTAAATCATAAATCACAGCCCTGGTATTAGGCCAATACCCACGCTCTTGAACTTTTGTAGGTTTTCCTAATAATTCTATTACCTTACTTTCTAATGTACCTGGAGGTAAACCACGAATAATTGGCAGATCCCTAATAGTCGAATTATCAATAGGATCGGAAGGAATATTATCCGGCAATACTAAGTCTAGAAGTGTTTTGGGAACTGAATCTTGAGGAGATGGAGCAGGTGTAGGAGGTTTGACTTTAGGTGGTATAGATGTTGGTTGTTCTACAGGAGGTAAAGGAGTAGGAGTAGGTGTGAACACTGGAGGTATAGGCGATGGCGCAACTGTTGGGGTCGGAATAAAAGTTGGCTCTGGAGTATTGCTAGGTTGTGGAGATGGGGTGGGTGTACTTGCTGGTGTTGGTATTGGAGTTGGAGTTTGGGCAATAATATCTGATGGTCTTACGGTGGGAGAAGGTTGAGTCGGTTGAGCAATGGGAGGAGTAGAAGAATTCTGAGAGTTAAGCACTATTGCTGCTAATGCTCCTGCTATCAGAGTAAGGATCGCTCCAAGTGTTCCCCACATCAAAATTTTTGGAGGTCTTTGTGTAGTAGGAAGATTTACATTAGCAATTTTTCCATTCCCCAATTTCTGAGTTGGACGTTGGGGTATTACCTGTATAGTTGAATTATTGGTAAGAGAATCTGATAAAAGCTTTAACCATTCATCCACACTTTGAGGTCGGTGTTGAATATCTAAAGCCATACCCTTAAGCACTGCTTGATTAACAGTAGCACTAATTTGAGGTTGTAACTCACGAGGACTAGGAATTTCCTGTTGTACTCTCCTGGGTGCTGGTACTGGCACTTGTCCAGTTAATAATGTATAGAAAGTAGCAGCTAAACCATATACATCTGTTGCTGCTGTGCGTTTTCCTTGAGGCAAATACTGTTCTGGTGGAGCATAACCATCTGAGACCAGATTAGTGTGAACTTGAGTTTTACCTGCAATAAACTCCCGCGCAATACCAAAGTCAATTAAAATTACTTCCTCAGTATCCTGACGCAGCATAATATTTTGGGGTTTAATATCTCGGTGAAGCAAATTATTTTGATTTACTACTATCAAAGCATTCCCTATTTGACGAATATAATTCACAGCGATCGCCTCTGGTAGAGGTTGGCCGCCAAATACCACTTCTGCTAAAGTCTGACCGGGAATATAGTCCATTACCATGTAAGGCTGACCATCTTCGACAAAAAAATCACTAACTCGGACAATCTTAGGATGGACACACAAAGCAAGTCTTTTGGCCTCATCCTGAAATTTATGTTGAAATTCTGCAAAATTAGGATGTTGAGTTAGAGACTCATTGAGAGTTTTAATAACTACTGGTTGTCCTAAATAATTATGAGTAGCTTTGATAGTAATGCCAAAACCACCCCTTCCTAGTTCTTGTTCTAAGGTATATTTGCCCCCTTGTAGGTTTGATGATATCTTCATTTTTCTTCCCCAATCTCTCTTTATCCTAGTTAATAGGTCAATTTAGTATTCAGGAGTTTAGCTATATAGCTGAAGTCAGAAGTCAGAAGTCAGAAGTCAGAAGTTAAATTCTTGCTGTGACTATATTTGAAGTAATGGCGACTGCTATAAAAATAAATAGGCTAAATTGCATATTAACTTCTACTACTTGTTAATGTATTTCAATTACGAATTAATTAAGACTTGCTGAAAAAGTCTGTTGATCCTGGAAGGGAATGGGGAATAGTTGCAGGTGTAATTTTTCTTTCTGCATTTTTCCAGGTCTTATGAGCAAAAATCTAAAGTAAGCGAATTTTAGGATAATGACTAATAGACATCTCCATATAATCAAAAATTCAATCAATCCCATGCGCATAAATTATCAATTCTTTCCCCCTATTCTGTAGGGACGTTTCACTGCGTGACATGAAACGCATTTTTGTTATGCAACGTCCCCTACCTACTCCCTCTTTTTCGGAAAGGTCTAATGACGAATCTTAGACTAGGAAATGTTTTTCCAACTCTTCCCTATTCCCTATTCCCTTGAAATAAATGACCTTAAAGATACTTTGCCTGAGTAATGGTCACGGAGAAGATGCGATCGCAGTTCAAATTTTACAACAACTCGAAAAATATCCTCTTCCTCCTAGTCTTGCTGCTTTACCAATAGTAGGAGAAGGACAAGCTTATAGCAAAATAGCTAACCTCTCAATTATTGGCCCCCGACAAAGGATGCCTTCTGGTGGCTTTATCTATATGGATGGGAAACAATTATGGCGAGATGTCAGAGGTGGTTTATTAAGAGTTACCTTTGCTCAACTGAAAGCATTAAGATATTGGATAAGTTCTGAAAATAAGTTAGGTCATCAAGTAGTTATTTTGGCAGTTGGGGATATTGTTCCTTTATTATTTGCTTGGTTAAGTGGAGCACCTTATGCTTTTTTAGGAACTGCTAAATCAGAATATCTTATCCGAGATGAAACTGAACAACTTCCTCCCAAGTCTTGGGTGGAAAGTTTCCTACTTTGGTCAGGATCGGTTTATTTTCCCTGGGAACGTTGGTTAATGAGTAGGGGCAAATGTAGAGCGGTACTTGCTAGAGATGAGTTAACAGTAGAAATGTTACGGAAAAAGTCTATTCGAGCTTATTATGTGGGAAACCCAATGATGGATGGTGTAGAGTTGGAGAGCGATCTGCTGTCAATGTATCGTTCTGATGCTCAGATGTTAGGGATGCAAGGTCAAATAACAATTACTTTGTTACCTGGATCTCGTTCTCCAGAAGCTTATGCAAATTGGGAAATTATTATTCAGGCAGTTGTAGGGTTGCTGGAAACTTTCCCACAACAAAAGTTTTTGTTCCTGGGAGCTATCGCTCCTAATTTAGATTTAGAACCTTTTAGTACATTGCTTAAATCTTATCATTGGCGAGCTGAACGAGAAATTAAAACTCAAACTCAAAGCAGTATTTTACAACTACCAACGGATAATCCTCAACCAACCTTTTTTTCTGGAGAAGGAAGTATTCATTTTCCGCTAAAATTGATTTCTCCGAATAGAAATGCAAGTATGATTTTAAATCAACAAGCTTTTCCAGAATTTGTACATCGAGGAGATTTAGCTATTGCTATGGCAGGTACTGCTACAGAACAATTTGTCGGTTTAGGAAAACCAGCGATCGCTATTCCTGGTAATGGTCCTCAGTTTACATCTGCTTTTGGGGAAGCTCAAAGTCGCCTTTTAGGAATTTCTTTAATTCTGGTCAAACATCCTACAGAAGTTGCTGGTCTAGTTAAGTCTTTGTTAGATAACTCAGACCAACGACAATTAATTGCTCAAAATGGTGTTCGGAGAATGGGAAAATCAGGTGCATCTCAAAGAATTGCTAATTTTTTAATGGAGTTAAATTGGATGTAGAAAACAATTAATTATTAATTATTACCCAATTATTAATTATTAATAATTAAATATAGCAGTTTTCAGCCTGGTGAGGTACATTAATGATCCCTCTAAATCCCCCTTAAAAAGAGGGACTTCCAGTTCCCCCCTTCTCAAGGGGGGTTAGGGGGGATCTCCAGAACTGTACCTCACTAGCTTGGGAAATGCTATAATTCTGGTTTAAAGCCTCCCCTTTTAAGGGGAAAAAGCGGTTGAGGGATGGC
>NZ_JBNHER010000278.1:0-7801 GCF_050015975.1 Dapis purpurea BLCC-M126
AGACCTCGGCATCCCATCCTAACGGACTGCTCCGCTTTCCGACCGCTCTCTTGGTCGATTGGATATGCCGTTTCGCTACGCGACATGAAACGCGTAGCGTCCCGGAGGGAACGGAAACCTCGCCATCCCTCAACCGCTTTTTCCCCTATCCAAGGGGAGGCTTTAAACCACAATTATTTAATTAACAATTAATAATTAATAATTCGGTAAATTTAATGAAGTTTTTCAATCAGATACTTTTGCAAATTTACTAATTATTAACTCAAATCTAAGATTAATTGTTTGTGCATCTATTAATAAGTAAAAATTATCCTATATTGTAGGAGAAATTTTGCATCTAAAATAGCTACACTTTCAGCCTATTTTTCTAGATTGAGATAATTAAGTATGGCAGTAGCAAAGACTGCTATAGCAATTTTCATACTGGTGAGGTACAAAGTTTTAGGCTTTAGGGAACACTTAACTGAGAATAGGGAACAGTGAATAGGGAACAGTCAACAGAAAAAAAGAAAAAGCTGTACCTTACAAAGGGTGAGAAAGGTTATATAAGAGACAAGTGACTTAAGCTAATACGGATGTAAAATGTGTATTAGCAAGTCAGAAGTAATAATAATTTTCCTTTGAATGAGGCATACAATAATAAGTCATTTAAATGCACAACAGCTGATCAAATTAAGATCCAATAAAGGTTTTGAATAGAATTTTTATTGATATTGCCTTCTATTTATATCACTTATTACCTAACCTGAAATCAATTTTCAACTCAGACTAAAAATTAAAATGTTGTTTCTATTAATCATTATATTAATTATATTATTTCTACTAATAAATCATTTTTTGCAGAATTTTTTTTTGAGATTTATAAATCTAGAGAAAAAAAATGAAAAACTCAAAAAAATCAATCAAGAATTACAAGAACAACTTAAAATTTACCAACAGAAAAATCTAGAATTAGAAAAAAAACAAAGAATATTAGAAGCAATTATAGATAACTCTACAGCAATTATTTATATTCAAGATATAGAAGGAAAATACATTTTAATAAATCCTCATTTTACAAAAACGTTTAATCTTGAAAAAGAACAAGTTATTGGCAAGACTAACTATGATTTTTTTTCCAGAGAAATTGCAGAAAATTCTAGTCACATAAATCAAATAGTTACAGAAGCAAACAGATGTTTAACAGTGGAAGAAATTTTACCCGATAAAAATGGATATAACTCTTATATTTCAACCAAATTTCCACTTTATAACTTAGATGGTTGTCTCTATGCAATTGGTAGTATATCTACAAATATCAATTATCGTAAAGAACTTCAAATATTGTTAGCTAACATTAATGAAGAGCTGGAAAATAGAGTAGCAGAACGTACTATTTGTTTAAAACAACTAAATGAACAGCTCAAAATTGAAATGAATGCCAAAACTCAGGCTAATGAAATGGCAGAGAAAATAGCTAATGAACTATCACAACACATGAGAACAGTTGATAGTATTCTCAATGCCTCTGTAGATCCAATTTATCTTTTTGATACCTCGAGTAAATATACTTATGTAAATCGAAAAGGAGCAGAATCTCTAGGCATGAATCCTAATGATATGATTGGAAAAACACCAACAGAACTAGGTTTTTCACAAGAAATTATTCAAGAGTTTGATGAACAAATAAAAAAAGTTTTCACTACTGGTAAATTAGTCAAATCAGAAGGATGTTTTCCCACCAGAAAAGGAGAAATAGATTATGAATATATTATTAGTCCAGTCGTCGATCGAGAAGACAATATAGAAGCAGTAGTTTCCATATTTCGTGATATTACCGAGCGCCGACATACACAATTAGAACTAGAGTTAGCAAAAGAAGCTGCAGAAGCAGCCAATCAAGCAAAAAGTAGATTTTTAGCTAATATTAGTCACGAATTAAAAACACCTTTAAATGCCATTATTGGCTATGGCGATTTATTACATGAAGAAATTAATGACTTGGGCTACCAAGATTTACCTAATGACTTAAACAAAATTCGTCTTGAAAGTCAAAAATTATTAAAAATGATTCAAGAAATTATTGATATTTCCAAAATAGAAGCTAATAAAATGAAGTTATATTTAGAAGATTTTAATTTATCATCTTTAATCAAAAATGTAGTCAAATCAGTGGAACCTTTAGTAGTTAAAAATGGCAATATTCTCAAAGTAGAAGGAGTAGAAGATATTGGTATTATGTATGCAGACCCAATCAAAGTGCAACAAATTATATCGAATCTACTCAGTAATTCTGCTAAATTTACACATCAAGGTGAAATTAACTTAAGAGTAAGTCGTCAAAGAGATAAAATTGTAATTTGTGTGACTGATAATGGTGTCGGTATGAGTTTAGATCAAATTAAGTATTTATTTAGACCCTTTACCCAATCTGATGAATCAACTACCCGTCAATATGGGGGAACTGGTTTAGGATTAGCAATTAGTCAACGTTTTTGTCAAATGATGGGTGGCAATATTGCCGTTGACAGTAAAGTTTCTTTGGGTTCTACTTTTACTGTTTGTTTGCCTACAGAAGTTGCAGATAGCAAAAGTTAAACTTTAGTCAAAAATCAAAAATAATCCCTGACTCAAGAAAGAACATTTAGAAGTGCTGTAATAAGAATGTATACTCCTATATTTTGTTAATATCGATACATCTAAAGTTTTCCGAAGTTAATTTATTATGTCAGATTCGTCAGCTACACTTTGGGAATTAGCCATCGCCAAATGTTGCGAGGAACCTGTTCATTCCCCTGGATCTATTCAGTCGTTTGGGGCGCTTGTAGTAACAGACCTCGCCTTAGAAACCATTACCCATGTGTCAGCTAACCTGGCCGAAATGTTAGGTATAGCGTCTCAAGCACCATTGCCAGAGCTAGATGAGCAGAACATCGTGGATGGTATCCAAAATCATAATAATGATCAAAACTGGGATTTCGATGGTACAAGCGTTTTAGGTCAATCGCTTGATACTGTACTCTCTCATAAACTAATTCACGATCTAGCCAATGTTTGCGGTTTGCCCTGGATCGATACCCAAGTAGAACGTATGGGTGTCTATGAGCTTAATGAGCGATCGTTCAATGTCTGTGTTCACGTTCAGGGCAACCGGACTTTGATTGAATTGGAACCGTTACTACCCACTGTAGAGCGGAGTCATACGCTGATTACACAACTAAAATTACTCCTCAAAGACAACCCGGATAGCCAAACCATGTTGTCTGATTATCTAGAGAAACTGCGCTATGCAACAGAGTTTGACCGAATTATGGTTTACCGGTTCCTGCATGATGGGGCAGGGGAAGTCATTGCAGAAGCTCGCGCTGAGGATATGGCAAGTTTTCTCAATTTAAGATTTCCGGCAAGCGATATCCCCGAATCAACCCGAGAGATATTGCAAAAAACTCCGCTGCGTATTATTCCAGACCTTAGCGCACCATTGGTTCCCCTCTTTGCCTGGGATGAAACTGAAGCACCATTGGATCTTTCTTTTACCTCCATCCGAGGAGCATCCTTAATCCACACCCAGGAATATTTGCCGAATATGGGGATAGCAAGCAGTATGACCTTAGCTATTATCATTGAGGGTAAGCTATGGGGACTATTTGCCTTTCATTATCGTCAACCCAAGTTATTGTCACCTGAGTTTAGATCCATCATTGAATTATCTGGTCTACTCATCTCCTTATATCTGCAACAAAAGTTGACAGAAGAAGACTTGAATTATCAGAGATACGCAGGTAGAGTCCTTAATGAGCTGTTTAGCCAACAAATAAAAACAGAAAACGATTGGCAAACTTTACTAAGGCAGTCCCTTCCCCAACTCTGCAAGCTGATATCAGCTAATGGCCTAGCTTTCATAACGGATCGACAAGTCCTATCAAAGTATGGGGATCTCCCTGAAAACTCAGTAATATTAAAGTTGATTGAACAAACTCAAGTAGAACTTGACGGAGACATCTTGAGTATTGACAGTTTGTCCAGACTCACCAAGTTGGAAGAAATTACTGAGCAGGATTGGATTCCTAGTGCTGGTGCATTATTTGTACCAATAGAGACTAATAATGGGTATTATTTGGTTTTCTTTCGGAATGAAACTATTAGTGAGGTAAACTGGGCTGGAAATCCTGACGAGCAGGAGATATTTCAAGGAAAAAACTTAACTGGAGCCCAATTGTGTCCCCGGCGATCCTTTGAGAGCTACAAAAAAGAGGTTCTAGGATACTGTTGTTCTTGGTCTCGTCAGGATCTCTTAGTGGCTAAAGAGTTACACACTGCCTTAGGACCTCAAGGTTTTGTGCATGAACGACAGGGGTTATTAATTGCAGAGCTAAAGCATCGCGTCAAAAATATTTTGGCCTTAATTCTTTCTGTGGCACGCCAAACCGGTCGTTCAAGCCGATCTATCGCTCAGTATATTCAGGTCTTAGAAAATCGAATTTCCGCCCTGGCAACGGCCCATGAACTTGTAACCAGGCAGGAACTATTATGGCCAAAGTTGCATGATTTACTGATACTGGAATTGCGCCCTTATTTAAGTGCTGAGAGTATTTCCTCTAGAGTTACCTTCAGTGGGGTAAATGTTACTGTAAATTCAAGTTTTGTCCCCACCTTTGTACTTGTGCTACATGAAATGGTTTCTAATGCGGTGAAGTATGGTGCATTATCAGTGCCGGATGGACAGTTAAGGATTTCTTGGTTTAAGGATCGTAATGGCCTCATGTTACTCTGGCGGGAATCCGATGGTCCTACAGTTTACCCACCTGATACGGAAAGTAGAGGCTTTGGATGTGAGCTGATTCAACGAGCTATTCCCTATGAATTTGGGGGAGAAGGGAACCTTTTGTTTGCGCCTTCGGGTGTTGAAGCGAATTTTTGGCTCCCTGATCAATTAGTGAAGTGGGACATAGAAGAATCATCTTCCTCTAGCTCACTTCAACTTGCACCGAGTCAACTTGAGAGACAATTTTCTGCCTCTCCTCAAAGTGTGATAGAAGCAGAAAAAGGAACCGTCCTTCTGGTGGAAGATAATATGCTCATTGCCATTGAGATGGAAAACTTATTGAAAAAATTTGGTTTTACCAAAATTGATTCTGCTCCTACGGTTGACCGTGCTATGAAGCTATTGAGTTATGATAGAAATCCTTATCAGGTTTGCTTGCTAGATATCAATCTCAAAACAAAAATGAGTTTTTCGATCGCCTATCATCTATCTAAAACCCAAATTCCTTTTGCTTTTGTCAGCGGCTATGATTCAAAACGCATCCTCCCTGAAGATTTGAAACATATTCCCCTCTTAAAAAAACCTATCAATTTTGATAAGCTTTCTACAATACTTCAGACTTTATTAGACCTCCCCAGAAAAGATATCTATTACTCATAAGTCTTGAAACCCTTGTGGGAAGAGGAAGATCGGGCAGCAGAGGAGAAGGGAGAAATAAATAGGGCTTGCTGAAAAAGTCTTATGGGTAAGGGTAGGAGTCAGGATTGAGGAGTCAGGAGAAGTGGGAATTTATAGAGGAGGCAGGAGTAGGAAAGTAGAAAATTTTATTACTTTACGCAATGTGCAACTTTCTACGGAATAATCAGCATTTCTGGGTATTTAGCTAAAAGTCTGGTTCTCAAAAGTCTCTAAATTTCCTTGTTAAGAAAAAGTTGCACACGGCGTTACTTTAGTAAAATGGAGAGGTTTTATATCATGTCCGTTGGTATCGTTTGTGTAAAAGCCGGGAAAATATCCACCATATTTAAGGTTTTTTCTTCTCTCAAAGCTTCTTCCTTCTTCCTTCTTCCTTACCTTCTCTATACAATACCAATGCTACCGGACGTGATATTATAGCTTAATTTTTCAGTAATTTATATAGAATAAGTCAGGAATTATGGCTAAAATTTTGATATTAGAAGATGAGATTTTATTAGCATCCTACTGGCAAAAACTTCTAGAGAGCGATGGTCATCAAGTTGTTTGCTGTTCTACTGTGTCCCAAGCTCTTAAGCAACTATCAGCAATGTTCTTTGATTTGATTATTGCCGATATGATGATCAAAGAGCAGGGTAAGTTTGTTAATTCAGGAGGACTTACTCTGATTGGCAAGCGGTTAATGTGTAATTTCCCTATGATACCAATTATTGGTGTGAGTGGTTACAAACCAACTTTTTCAAACTCCGCGCTAGAAATAGCCAAAGATATGGGTGTTGATTTAGCCATTTATAAACCCATTTCCCCAGATACTCTCCTGAATGCTGTTAACAAACTCCTTAACCGAGGCCAAGATTCTGATTGACTACTCCCCGGACTCAAGTCATATCATGTCCGGTTGAATAGTTATAAATAAAAATGGAGGAATAATGAGTAATGAGTAATGAGTTATGAGTAATGTGAGTTATGAGTTATGAGTTATGAGTTATGAGGGAAGAGGAGGGAGTTTTAAGCTATAAATGAAGAAAAAGTTTTTTTATCACTAATTATCCGGACATGATATCAGGGGGATTCTAAGCAGATACTACCCAACAGGATAAATCCGTGTTGCTTCATTTTTTCTTACCTGACCAAAGATATACTCTTTGGGGAGAAGTCAAAGTGCCCCTCTACCATCACCAAATTTCTTTAGGTTTTACTCTTACTGTTTGTTTACTTACAGAAGTTGTAAATCTTAAAAGTTAAGATTTATTACTAAAGAAAATATCCAAGTATCACTTGAGCGAAGCTTAAAAGATGTGATTTTTTTAGGCATAGCTTGCCGTATAATGTTTCAGTTAAATGTTTCTGGAATTTTTAAAGATATACTAACTCAGATTCTCCAGTCAAAAATTAAGATGAACAAGCTAACTTCTAGAGAGAAAAAGTTTTACTACTTCGCCTATGGTTCCTGTATGTGTCCTGTCGATCTAAAACGAACTTTGGGTGAAAATACTTATCCCTATGTTATTGGTCCTGCAAAACTCAAAGGATATAAACTTGGGTTTTATCGTTATTCCGAAAAGCGTAATTGTGGAGCATTAGATGTAGTAAAAAGCCCAAATTCTACTGTAGAAGGAGTGCTTTACAATTTACCTTTGAGGTTGCGCGATCGCCTAGATGAAAGAGAGACTGTAAAATTCGATTTTGTTAAACAAATTCACTGCGGTGGTTATCGACCAGAAAAAGTTGAAGTATCTTGTCAAGGTAAATTATATAGTGAAGTTAGTACCTATGTAGTTGTAGATAAATTACCCCAGGAACTAGCTCCTAATGATTGGTATTTTAATGTTGTACTTCGAGGTGCGATAACTTGCGGACTTTCAGAAGAATACTGTTGGAAATTGTTTGAACATATGTACAGTTTACAGCATCAGAAAAGACCGAACAAATTCTTAGCTGCAGCGTAGATATACCTCTACAATTTAGGTAGTCGGGAGTCGGTAGTCTCTAAATTGGCAACGTAATACTGTTTCACATTAAATTCTGTTCGCGAAGCGTTTCCGCAGGAAATGGAGACCTGATAATTACAGACTCGATGCATGAATTCTGTGAAACGGTATAACTTCTGACTTCAGCTATACCTGTTGCCTATATTCTCATAATCAAGCAGTACACAATTGATTACGGCCTCCTGCTTTAGCTTTATACAATGCCTTGTCAGCAGAATTAATCATGTCCTCTAAATTTTTTATTTCTTTGCTGTAACTTGCTATCCCAATACTTATGTAAGCTTTAATTGTATCTGCTTCAAATTTAATTTCTATATCTGCTTCATAAAACCGATATAAAACGTCACATAGAGTGACATTTTAATGTTTA
>NZ_JBNHER010000279.1:0-1547 GCF_050015975.1 Dapis purpurea BLCC-M126
TCCCCTTGGGGAGCGTCGTATGGGAGAGCCGGGCGTTGTCTGTGTGGTTTGCCCTTATTTTTGATATACTACTACCATGTAGATATAAAGGTCGATTTTGCCATGCTCCTGAAATATAAGTACAAGCTCAAGCCACATAAAAGGCAAGGGGTAATTATAGCTAATTGGTTAGAATTAGCTAGACGACAATATAATTACCGTTTAGCTGAAAGGTTAAACTGGTTTGAAGCAACGCGCACACCAGTCAATGCTTGTCCACTTAATGTTTCAGTAGTGCCAGTAGAACGGATTTATCAAAATATCCCCGAATTTAGAGTGCAAAGACGAGATGGCAGGAAAAAAGACAGTGATGGTAATTCCATAACAAGGAAAGGGGATAAGCATCCAAATCTAGTCAATGGTTATGTTTTGTGGGAGACTGTTCAATTAGCAGACTTAACACAAACTAAAAAACTATTTCCTGAATATAAGTCTATGCACTCTCAGGTGTTGCAAGATGTTATTCAGCGTGTACAAACCACCATGGATAACTTGTGCCTTACCTGATAAAAATGGCAAAACCAGTGGGAGACCTAAATTCAAAGGCAAGCATTATTATAACTCGTTGAGTTACCCTCAGTTATCAAATGCTCATATTTTCAAAAATGCTAACGGTCGTTATTGTATCAATCTACCCAAAATTGGTTTAGTCCGTTTTGTCTATAATCGCCCAATACCAGTAGGATTCAAGGTTAAGACAGGTACAATAATCCGAGAAGCTGACGGGCTTTATATTAGCTTCACGATAGAGGATAAGGCCGTACCTGTAGAGGTTGCAGAAATTCAACCCACCAAAGAAAACTCCAAAGGTATTGATTTAGGATTGTTATACTATGCTGTCACCAGTGATGGTGAATTCTTAGAAGTACCAAAATTTTTCAGAAAATCTGAATATCGCTTGTCCAAACTTCAGATTAGATTAGCTAAGAAATCAAAGCATTTATCGGCGTGGAAAATACTCAAGCGCAAAATATCTAAATTGCACCAACTAATAGCTAGACAGCGACTAGACTGGCAATTCAAATTAGCTTATCATCTGTTTTCGGATGTAAGTGTTATTTTCATCGAAGACCTACTTCTAGCAAACTTACTCCGACGTTGCAAAGCAAAGTTAGGTGGCAATGGTCAATTCTTGCCCAATGGTCAATCAGCAAAATCAGGATTAAATAAGTCTTTGCAAGATGCAGCTTTTGGTCAATTCATCCAAGTGCTAGAGTATGTAGCCTGGAAGTTAGGCAAGCGAGTTATAAAAGTAGATCCAAAAGGCACGTCTCAGCATTGTTGGGAGTGTTTGAATAAAGTATCTAAAAGCTTATCAGAGCGGTGGCATTACTGTCCTAAATGTGGACAAGAACTGGACAGAGACTATAACTCGGCACTTCTAATACAGAAAATTGGATTGTTATCAACACAGGAGGAGGACATCACTTCTGTAAAAACTGCGGTCAGGATCTCCTTGGCTGAAGAATCCCGCGCTCTCCTGTAAGGGAGCGTCGGGAGTATGTCAA
>NZ_JBNHER010000280.1:0-5321 GCF_050015975.1 Dapis purpurea BLCC-M126
TTCCGTCGTGTAGATTAAACTCGGTTTTGCTGACAGTATCTGTGCGGGAAAATGTTCGCATAGATTTGCTAATATTGTAAAGGATATTGCATCCCTGTTCCATTGACGCAATTATTTTGGGGAGTTCTTCTATCACAAATTCTAGGTCAAGTTCTTCGATTTGTTCGACTATTTTATCAGAAAGGGAGGAATGTTCTTGATACAGAGAAAATCCTGCTAATAAATCTTCCAGGTACTCTTGTAAGATGGAGACACTGCCAGTGATAAAACCAACCGGGTTATTGATTTCGTGGGCGACTCCCGCTACCAGGTTTCCCAAAGTTGCCATTTTTTCACTTTGAACTAATTGTAATTGTGCCTGTTGTAAATCTGTTAAGGCTTGTTGTAACTCATGCCACGCCAGTTGTTCTTTGTCGTATAATTGGGCATTTTGCAGCGCTATGGCTGCTTGGGAACAGAGCAAATTCAAGATTTCAATGCGATCGTCCGTAAATGCTCCGGCAACTTGATTGTTTTCCAGGTAGAGGATACCAATGAGTTTGCCGCGATCTACTAGGGGCAGGCATAAAATCGATTGAGGTTGGTGTTGTTGGATGTAAGCATCTCCTGCAAAGGCGGTTTCCTTGCTAGCGTTGTCGAGGGCGATCGCCTTTTGGGTGCGCTTGACTTTATTGACAATTATCAAAGGCACTGCATTGCTATTTTCAACAGGAATGGGGTCGATTTGGGGAGTATCCTCGCCGTAGACAAGGGCACTTAGCATTAGCACTTCCTCTTGAAATAACATCAAAGCTGCAGTTTCGGCACCGGCATTTTCTCGGACGACTTTCATTAAATTGGCGATCGCTCCCTCTAATTCGATATTCTCACTCAGGGTGCGCGAGGTTTTCATTAATGTGGCTAAATCTAACACATCTCCTGTCCCTGCTGTTGTTTTCGATAGAGTTCCCTGAGTCATGGTTGCGAGACTGGAAGGGGCAAGGGAGGCTTGTTGCTGTTGGAGAATGGGAGTGAGGAGGTGGGGATAGCGAGTTTCTAAGTCGGCAACTTTGGCCTTGGCTCCCCATCGAGCGTAGCAATAGTAGGCTTCCTGCATATATAGTGCTGCCTCTTTTTCTCGCCCCCAATCTAAATAGAATTTGGCAAACAGTTCATTGGCGAGGGCTTCTTCTTGGATGTATTCGTTTTCCTTGGCTCCCGCAATAGCGTTGTCATAGTAGTCAATGGCCTGTAGTTTTTGGTCCAACACCCGACATTGTTCCGCTTTAATCAAATCACATTTATGCTGGTGATTCATCGGAGCATAATCCGCACAATCTTGGAGGGTGGCCAGATCGGCTGCCGCCCTCTGAAAAAGCTCTGACCGATTCTCCGAATCGGACTGTAACGGGGCCAAAGCGCTTAACGCCATGTAGAAATGGAACGCAGGAAAATTGACTGTTCCGGCTCCTCCTAAAAGATACTTGCGCCCTGCCTCAACTTCGATGTGGGCGGCTTCAATATCCTCAAACAAATAGCACAGCATAAGTTTGTGGGCATGGAACAGAAATAAGCCGTACACATCATTGGCAGACTGTAAGTGGGCGAGTGCATCTCCGTCGTGTAATGCCTCTCCTGTCAATTGAGTCCGGTGCTCTGAGCACCCCAGTAAATTTAAGACGGTTTGCCAATAGATCCGCGCGTAATTGGCAGTGATTACTTGATTGAGCTGGTCCAAACTGTGGCAGTAAGCCTGGTGTTCTGTGGTTAAAACATCGAGGCGACAACCTGCCCAAAAGGAGTTGGAGCAAAAGCTGTGAGCATTATAACCGGCGAATTCGTAATTGCCTGTTTCCAACGCACTGGTATAACCCGCTTGCAGAAGGGGCAAGGTGTCTCGAATCGGCAACGTGCGGTGGAGGATAAATAACCCGACAACCAGCAATACCTCTGGTTTGATGATTGTGGCGGCGGGAGTGTCAATTAATTCCAAGGCGAGTTGGCTGAAAGTGACCCCCCTTACTGTATTGGATTGGGTATAGGTACACAGAATTAAACCATAGGCGGCGTAGGCATGAGCAGAGGGGATACTATTACCGTATTGAATGGAGAGGCAGACGCTCCAACATACCACAAGGGGATAGAGCAGAGGCGTGTTGATATAAGTGACCGAAAAAATGCTCTCGGCAATTTGCACCATCGCCTTTTTCTCAGTGTCTACCATGTCGGGCAGATGGAGCAAGTCCTCTACTTGGCGATTGACCATCAGTTCTTGAACGCTGGCGATCGCCTTCTCCACATCCTGTTCGACCGGGGTTTCCGGAAACGTTACCCCCATCTGTTGCAAGAATGCCAGACCGATAGCGATCGCCTCAGCCAGTTGATGGCGAGAGGCATGGGCTTGAATTTGAATGCGATACACATTGGCCTGTTCCACAATAGAATGACTGTTGGCCATCACCTCTGCTACTCGACGTTCCATCTCATCCCAGTCCCCACACAGGACAGCCAGTTCAGCCGCCAGTTCGGTTAAGGCAAAGACGAGGTCATAATGGTGCTGCCAAGGGTTTTCGCCCAATAAAGACAACCCGACCGTCGCGTATTCATATCCAGCATCATAGGCAGTTGCACTTTTCGCCTTATGACAAGCCAATAAATTCAGTTGGGTTAGTTGCTCTCGTTCTGTCTGATCGCGAATGAAAGCCGTTCCATAGTTTAATTGCCCCACCAATTGAAAAATTCGCCCTTCTTGCATTTCTGGGGGAGTCTTGTGCAGCAGTTGTTGGCCAATGCGGTAATGGGTGGAATTTTTCTGTTCATCAGGAATCAACGAATAGGCTGCTTGTTGAACGCGATCGTGCAGGAAGCGGTAACTGACTAAAATTTCTTTCCCTTTCTCTTCCTCGGTTTCCCCGCTTTGAAAAAACTTATAGGCTTCGCTCTGAGGTAATATTAACCCTTCTCGCAAGGCATTCCACAAATCGGCGGCCACTTCTTCCAATGAATTTTCGCAGATAACGGCTAAGGTCTCTAGATCGAATTGATTGCCGATACAGGCGGCTAACTTGAGGGTATTTTGGGTTGCTTTGGGTAACTTATGCAGTCGTCCCGCCATAAATTCCACCACATCATCGGTGAGAGTGGCATCTCGCACCTTCACTAAATCGCATTCCCAATAACCCAAATTTCGGTTAAACGCAATCAAGTCATCCTCATGCAATCCCTTTAAGAATTGAGTGGTAAAGAAAGGATTTCCTTTCGTTTTTTGATAGACTAAATCCGTGAGCGGAGTGGCTAAATCCTGCGAACAACTGAGGGTTTCCGCTACTAATTGATTAATATGAGGAACTGATAGGGGCGTTAAAGTAATCGTCGAAATTGTGGTGTTTTGTTGCTCTAATTTCCCTAAAGTTAACATCAAGGGATGGGCGGGGAAAACTTCGTTATCTCGATAGGCCCCCAACAAAAGCAGATATCCCGTTTGATTGTCTCCTATCAAGATCTTCAACAAATTTAATGAGGCTGAATCCGCCCATTGCAAGTCATCAAGAAAGAGGGTTAAGGGATGTTCTTGGGTGGTAAAGACGGCGATAAATTTCTCAAACAGGAGGTTAAATCGATTTTGGGATGCGCTGCCAGAAAGTTCGGGGACGGGAGATTGTTCTCCAATAATTTGTTTTAATTCAGGAATGACATCAACGAGAACTTGCCCATTTTCTCCCAATGCTTCTAGGATTTTCTCTTTCCACTCCCGCAGTTCGGCATCACTTTCTCCCAGTAATTGCCCCATTAAATCTCGGAAGGCTTGAACGAAGGCAGAGAAGGGAATGTTGCGATTGAATTGGTCGAACTTTCCTTTGATAAAGTACCCTTTCTGTCTGGTTATGGGTTTGTGTACTTCATTCACCACTACAGTTTTCCCGATGCCAGAAAATCCCGCTACTAGCATCATTTCTGTTTTTCCGGCTGCGACTCTTTCAAAGGCATCAAGAAGGATTTGCACTTCTTTTTCCCGTCCGTAGAGTTTTTCGGGGATTAAAAAGCGAGCGCTCCGATCTTGCTCTCCCAAGACAAACGGCTCAATTTTTCCAGTTTCTTCATATTCAACCCGACATTTTTCTAGGTCATATTTTAGCCCCAAAGCACTTTGATACCTTTCTTCCGCATTTTTCGCCATTAATTTAAAAATTATATCAGCTAATGGTTTCGGCACTAGGGAATCAGGAATTGTCGGAGGGGTTTTGGCGATGTGTGCGTGAACCAATGTTAGGGGATCTTCGCTTTCAAAGGGCAATTTTCCTGTCAATAGTTCGTACAAGGTTACTCCTAGAGAATAAAAATCGCTGCGATAGTCTATGCCTCTATTCATCCTTCCGGTTTGTTCTGGAGACAGATAAACTAGAGTTCCTTCTAGGACATTGGGAGTTTGCAAACTTGTTCGTTCTTTCGGCAGTAACGATGAGATACTAAAATCTATTAATTTTACTTCTTGTGTTTCTTGATGTATTAATATATTTGCTGGTTTGATATCTTTATGGATAATATAATTTTGATGCAGATGGTGCAGAATCTCTGCTATAGATAGAGAAATTTCCCAAAACTGTTCTATTGACACCGAAAATTGGCGCTGATATTCGGCTAGGGAAATGGCTCCTATATCTTCCATGATTAGAGCATAGCCATTTTTGTAACGCAACAGCGAGTATGGTTTAACAATGCCTTCGATCTCAAGATTTTTGGCAATGGCGTATTGATTTCTAAATTGCACTAATTCGTTAAATGATGGATATTCCTGAGCCATCAATTTGATAATAACTTGTTGCCCACTCTCAAGATTTTGACCCCGATAGACTAGAGTCCTTTCACTTTCATGGATGAGTTCATGGGTTTGATGATTGGCGATTTTCATTGTTTTTGTCTCCATCATTGACTTGGTTTTTCTTTGAATCTAATTTTTCTAGTATTTATAGAAGTTGAAGCAAAAGGAACGGACTCATCAAAAATCTAAAACCCAGACAAAGCCAGATTTTTCCTTCTGCCCCCTGCTTTCAAAGGAGGGGGGGATGCCTTCTGCTATATGCCTTCTGCTATATGTCTAGTTTACTTTATTGGTTGCCGAAACTCCAAACTCTTACAAATATTTACAGTTTTGATTTTCATTATTAGTGTTGCCGGAATGCTGACTTAGTGGTTGTTGCTCAAGTTTCAAGCTAAATTTGATCTAGGAATCACAATGGTAAAAATTGTACCTTGCCCAACTGTTGAACTACAGGTAATTTTACCATCATGTTTTTCTGTAACTATTTGATGAGCGATCGCCATGCCTAAACCTGTTCCTTTAC
>NZ_JBNHER010000281.1:0-5363 GCF_050015975.1 Dapis purpurea BLCC-M126
GTCTCCTTCTCCTGCTTCTTGAGTAATATCTTCTGTTTCAATGTCTTCTGTTGCTTGTAGACTCAAACTGCCTATTGTTCCGTCAGATCTGATTTCAACATCATAAGTGTCTATTGAACCATCTGTCGCTTCTACATTAATTTCCCCGGCACTTGTTGTACCGATGGAACTTAAATCTCCTGTACCGACTTCTGTTCCGTTGATAATAATACTGCCACTACTTCCTTCTGGAGCTTCTGTTGTTACATTTTCTGTGTTGACTTCTGCTGTTTGGCTCTGAATGGTTAAGTCTCCACTTTCTGTCATACCATAAGATGATACGTTGGCTAGGTTGACGCTTTCTGAGGCGTTGAGTTGTACGTCGCCTCCTATTCCTTGCTCTGAGAAAGAGTCTATATCTCCTCCAGTGGCATCTATATTACCTATTCCACTTTCTATTGTGACATCTCCTCCCTGTTGCAGTCCTTCGGAACGAATACCTCTAATGGTTATGGTTCCTGGGGATGTGAGGGTTATATTTCCGGCTGTTCCTTCTGTGGAAAATGTGTTTAAGTCGTCTTGGACGTTGATACTATTCTCGCTGCTACTATGAATTGTAATATCTCCTCCTTGTTGAGTTCCCTGGGATAGTATGGTGTTGATTTCAACGTGGCCTGCTCCGTCGATGTTGACGCTTCCGGCTGTTCCTTGTTCTGAGAATGTTTCTATGGCTTGGGTGGCGGTGATTTTTCCTTGTTGGCTGGTGATGGTAATATCTCCTCCTGTGGTAGGTTTGGTTGTGTTGAGGGCGCTGGCTTCTAGTTTGCCTGTGGTGATGTTGCCTAGGGCTTCTATGGTGATTTTGCCGGAGCCGTCTGGGGAACGGGAGTTAATGGTGCTGGCGGTGGTGTCTATTGTGCCGTTGTTGCTCTTGATACTGATGTCTCCGGCAAAACCTTGGGTGGCTTCTCCTTCTGGTTTGGGTATGAGGGTGAAGTTGTTGTTGTCGTTGAATTCTAGTCTTTCTCTGACGAAGCCTGATGCTAGGTCTATTTGACCTGTTTCTATGGTATGATCGGCGGTAATTTCTATTTTTCCTGTGTCGCCAATGTTTGCACCGGAATATATTCTGGCTGTGGTGGTATTAATGTTGCTGCCTGCTTCTAATATTATGTCTCCTCCTTTACCTGGGTTGTCGGTTTCACTGTCGGTTGCCACTTCTGAGGCGGAGATAATATTGCTGTTTTCTGTGAGGTTGATTTCTCCTCCTGCTTTAATGTTAATTTGACCGCCGTTACCATCGGCAAAGGAGGAGATGTTACTGGTGGTAATGTCTCCTTGGGGGGCACTTAGGTTAACGTTTCCTCCGTCGCCTCTTCCTGAATAGTTGGCTAGGGTGCTGTTGCTTGTGTCTATGTTTCCCGTTGCGGCTGTGATGTTGATTTGACCACCTTTTTGTTGGCCGTGGGAACTGATGATGTTGGTGGTGACGTTGGTTTGGGCGTTGAGGGTGACATCTCCGGCGTTGCCTTTTTCTGAGAATGATTGAATTGGTTGGGTGGCGTTGATTTCTCCTTCTGTGCTGGTGATGATGATGTGGTTTCCATCTGCTGCTTGTGTTTTATTGTTGGCTGAGGAGGTGATGATGCCTGTGGTTATGTTTGATTGGGCGGTTATTTCTATTGAGCCTGCTTTTCCGATGGCTGTTTCGGTGCTTTGGGCTGAGATGGTGCTGTTTTCGGCTGTGAGGGAGCCTGTGTTGATGGTGATGTTGCCTCCTGCTCCGGTGCTTGTGGTTTCTGTGATTATTTGACCGTTTAGTTCAAGTTTTTCTGTGGGGTTGATGTTGATGTCCCCTCCATCTCCCTCGTTGGAGGTGGCTGCTGATATGGTAGTACCTTCGGCTATGGTGAGGTTTTGGGTTTCGATGTTAATTTCTCCGGCGTTGCCTGCTCCTGTGGTTTCTGTGGTTATTTGGCCGTTGAGTTCAAATGTTTCTGTGGGGTTGATGTTGATGCTGCCTCCGGTTCCGTCATTGGAGGTGGCTGCTGATATGGTAGTACCTTCGGCTATGGTGAGATTTTTGGTGTCGATGTTAATTTCTCCGGCGTTGCCTTTGCCTTGAGTTTCTACTGTAATTTGACCGTCTCCTGTAATATTTATGCTTTCTGGGGCCAATAAATTGATGTCGCCTCCGTTGCCAGAGGAGAAGGTGCGGGCTGAGATGAAGCCATTGTTGCTGAAGGTTATATCTAGGTCTGGGTTGTCAGAGTATGGTTTGATGGTAAGAGTACCTGCTGTTGCTTCTCCTTGGGTTTCGGCAAATATTCCTAATTCTCCTGAGATGTTGAGGGTGTTGCTAAATATGCTGATCTTTGCGCCTTCTTCTGTGTTGGTGGCTCCTTCTAGTGCTGTGGCACTGATGGAGGTGTTGTTACCTATGGTGAGTGTTGGGGATTTGATTTCTATTTTTCCGGCTGCTCCACCGCTGTTGGTTTCGGCGGATATATTGACTCCTTCACTCAGGGTAAGGTTTTGGGTGTCGATGTTAATTTCACCTGCATTACCTGTACCTGTGGTTTCGACTGAGATTTTTCCGTCTCCTGTAATGTTTATACTTTCTGGGGCAGTAATATCAATGTTACCTCCGTTGCCAGAGGAGAAGGTGCGGGCTGAGATGAAGCCTGAGTTGCTGAAGGTTATATCTAGGTCTGGGTTGTCAGAGTATGGTTGGATGGTAAGGGTACCTGCTGTTGCTTCTCCTTTGGTTTCGGCGAATATTCCTAGTTCCCCAGAAATGTTCAGCTCATTACTAAATATCCTAATATTTCCCCCACCTTCTTCTGTGTTGCTGGAGTTTTCTTTGGCTGTGGCACTAATTTGTGTATTTTCGCCGATGGTGAGTTGAGGAGATTTGATTTCTATATTTCCGGCTGCTCCAGCACTGTCGGTTTCTGCCGAAATACTAACTCCTCCACTCAAGCTCAGGTTTTGAGTATCAATGTTAATGTCACCTGCCTTGCCTTCTCCTGTGGTTTCGACTGAGATTTTGCCGTCTCCTGTGATGTCTATGGTTTCTGGGGCGGTAATATCAATGTTACCTCCATCACCTGTGGAGGTGGTACGAGCGGAGATGAAGCCAGAGTTGCTGAAGATTATATCTAGGTCTGGGTTGTCGTTGTAGGGTTTGAGGGTAAGGGTGCCTGCGGGTGCTTCTCCTTGAGTTTCGGCGAATATTCCTAGTTCTCCTGAAATGTTGAGAGTGTTGCTAAATATGCTGATGTTTCCGCCTTCTTCTTCTGTGTTGGTTGCTCCTTCTAGTGCTGTGGCACTGATGGAGGCGTTTTCTCCTATGGTTACTTCTGGGGAGTTGATTTCAATATTTCCTGCTGCTCCGGTGCTGTTGGTTTCTGTGGTTATGCTTGTTCCTGTTTCTAGGTTGAAACTATTGGTGTTGATCTTGATATCTCCGGCGTCTCCAACTCCAGTGGTGGAGGCTGAGATGGATATGCCGTCTGTTATTGTTAGGTTTTGGGTTTCTATTTGAATTTCACCTGCATTACCGATGTTATTTGTGGTAACTCTGATAGTTCCATCTATAACGTTTGTTGTTTCTGGATTTCCTGTGATATTTATGGTTTCTGGGGCACTAATAGATATATTGCCTCCGTTGCCTGTGGAACTGGTAGAAGCGGAGATGAAGCCTTGGTTGCTGAAGTTGATGTCTAGGTTGGGGTTGTCATTGTAGGTTTTGATGGTGAGTGTACCTGCGTCTGCTTCTCCTGCTGTTTCAGCGAATATTCCTAAGGTGCCTGAGATGTTGAGGGTATTGGCAAATATGTCAATTTTGCCTTTTTCTTCTTCTGTGTTAGTGGTGTTGGTGGAGTCGGCGGTGACTGTGGCGCTTATTTGAGCGTTTTCTCCGATGTCTATGGTATTGGCTTGGATGTTGATTTTGCCTGGTGCTCCTGCTGCATTGGTTTCTGTAGTAAGGCTAGTGTTTTCGTCTAGGTTTAGGTTTCCAGCTTCGATGTTGATGTTGCCTGCGTTGCCTTTGCCTTGAGTGTCGGCTTGGAGTCGGCTTTTATTTGTTATTTGGATGTCTTGGGGGGTTTTGAGGGTAATTTCTCCGGCGTTTCCTTTGGCGTTGGTAGTGCTGAGGATCTTGCTGTCGTTGAATGTTATTGCGCCCCCTTGGCTTTCGATGGTAACGTTTCCGGCGCGTTGCTTACCTTTGGTGTCGCTTTCAATGTTGACGTTGTTGAGGTTGATATTGCCTGGGCTCTTGATGGAGACATCGCCTGATTGGCCTTGTTCTGCTCCTACGTCTATTTGTATCTCCCTGCCCAAGCTATCTTTTACAGTTACTTGTTTGCTGGTAAGAATTGATGAGTCATTTAGTTGAAGGTTTCTTTGTGGTTGACTTTCTATTGTCACCTGCCCTGATTTTCCGTGGGTAGATAGTGTAAATATTTCTGTGTTGCTGAGGTTATTAGTAGTAATGTTAACGTTTCCACCATCTCCTGAGTTGTTTATTCCTATTGAGAATGTATTGATTGCTTGTTGTTCTGTATCTCCGTCTTCTGGAAAGTCAAATTTTATTGTTTGTGCATTTAGAGAAATATCTCCTCCATTTCCTGAATTAACGGAGGAAGAATTAATGTCTGCTGTGCTGATATCCCCTTCTGCCTCAATATAAATGGCTCCTCCATCCCCTGAGTTAACAGAGGAAGCATTAGAACTCGAACTAATGCTTCCTGTATTGATATCACCACTCTGAGTCGAGATTGTGATATCTCCCCCATCCCCATCCCCATCATCACCGTAAAATGAGGAATCAATGTTTGCTGTATTGATATCACCACTCTGAGTCGAGATTGTGATATCTCCTCCATCCCCATTCCCATCACTGTAAAATCGGGAATCAATGCTTGCTGTATTGATATCACCACTCTGAGTCGAGATTGTGATATCTCCCCCATCCCCATCCCCATCATCACCGTCAAAGTGGGAATCAATGTTTGCCGTATTGATATCACCGCTCTGAGTCAAGATTATGATATTTCCTCCATTCCCATTCCCATCACTGTAAAACCGGGAGTCAATGCTTGCTGTATTGATATCACCACTCTGAGTCGAGATTGTGATATCTCCTCCATCACCATTCCCATAACCGTCAAAGTGGGAATCAATGTTTGATGTATTGATATCACCAGTCTGAGCAGAGATTGTGATATCTCCCCCATTCCCCCCATAATCAGAAGAGGAACCGGAATCAATGTTTGATGTATTGATGTCACCAGTCTGAGTCGAGATTGCGATATTTCCTCCATCTCCCTGCTGGGAAGAGGAAGTGAACGATGTAGTATTGATATCACCAGTCT
>NZ_JBNHER010000281.1:5463-28659 GCF_050015975.1 Dapis purpurea BLCC-M126
TCTCCCTGCTGGGAAGAGGAAGTGAACGATGTAGTATTGATATCACCAGTCTGAGCAGAGATTGCGATATCTCCTCCATCTCCCTGCTGGGAAGCAGAATAGACCTCTGCTGTAGTGATATAGTCTCCTGCATCAAGAGAAATCGCTCCTCCATTCCCTGAAACTGAACGAGCAAAAACTGAAGTTGCTGTCGTATCAATTGAACCTTCTGTACTTTCTATGTTGATACTACCAGCATTGCCACTACCGCCTTGTGCTGTAAATTCTTCAAATTTACCAGCATCAGTAATAATCTCTGCCGTAGTAATATCCCCTACCGCCTTTATCTCTACATTACCCCCATTTCCATCAAGGGATGAAGTATCCAATGAAAATGTATCAATATTTCCAGAGATAGCATTCAGGTTAATATTACCTCCATTTTGTTGACCAGAAGAATTAATCAGACCTGTAATAATATTGTTGTCAGCTTTCAAGTCAATTCTTCCCCCATTAGCAGTTTCGCTCAAACTACGAATATTTCCGACACTAATATCACCATAAGTTGCTTCTAGATTAATTGCTCCACTATTTCCTCCACTACCACTACTCACAAGAGTAGTAGCGCTACCCAGCAACAGTTGTGTACCTGTGGCACTTCCCCAGGGAGCTACATCACCTGCTCTGTACAAAATACCAGTATCTGCTTGAAAAGTATCTGTCACCCTCAAAGTCCAAGTTCCATTGGGGTTTTCTCCATTAAATTCTGCTAAATTTCCTTGAGGACTATATATACCATCAAATGGAGCGTTACTAGAGCTAATACTTGTAGAAGCATCATCATCCAATAGAGTATCCTGAAAGTTGTCTCCTGCACCACCAACACCAGCAAATAAAATTACCTCTTGCCCTTGGGGTGATTCGAGAGCAACTTGTAGGTCTGCATTGAAAGTATGCGTGGCAGAAAAGCGAACATCTAGATTTTCGACAGTTCCTAAGTCACCATCTACAGTAAAATTAAAGGTTGTCGTGTCGTCGTCTAGTATAGCTCCCCCCTCATCCACATCGATCACTGCCAACAACTCCCCACCAGAAAAAACAGGCGGAGGAGAGGAAGTATCAATATTCCCCAAAACAATACCAGCACCAGCAATAGTCAAATTCCGACCATTGGTTTTAATGGTATCTGCACCATTGGTAAATGTATTCGGATCGCTCCCAACATCCGCTTCATTATCCAACATCTGAACAATACCAATTCCATCCCCATCCACATCAGCACGAAATTCTATCTCACCTGCTCCTGCTTGAAATTCCAGCACATCATCCTCTATATCCTCAACAGTAATATCATTTGTCGCCTCCAACTTAATATCCGCATCCCCAGAAGTTTCATCAAATTCATCATTGATCGTAATATTAGTTGCAGACAAAGAAACACTTTCCCCACCACCTTTAATTCCGCCACCTGTAGCAATAATATCGCCCCCTGCTTCTATTTTGATATCACCCCCAATTCCTTGAACAGCACTAGAATTAATCAACCCTGTCCTAATATTGTTGTTAGCTTTCAGGTCAATTCTTCCCCCATCAGTAGTTTCGCTCAAACTGCGGATATTTCCTACACTAATATCACCATGAGTTGCTTCCAGATTAATTGCTCCACCATTTCCTCCACCACTCACAAGAGTCGTAGGATTACGCAGCAATAGTTGCGTCCCTGTGGTACTCCCCCAAGGGGCAGCATCACCTGCTCTGTACAAACTGCCACTATCTCCACTAGCAGTATCTGTTACCGTCAAAGTCCAAGTTCCATTGGGGTTCTCTCCATTAAAATCTGCCAAATTTCCTTGGGGACGATATGTACCATCAAACGGAGCATTACCAGAGTTGATACTTGTAGAAGCATCATCATCAAATACAGTATCTTGAAAGTTTTGTCCATTACCACCAACACCAGCAAACAAAGTTACTTCATTCCCTTGGGGTGATTGAAGATAGACTTCTAAGTCTGAATTCCAAGTATGTGCAGCAGAAAAGCGTACATCTAGGTTTTCTATAGTTTCTAAGTCACCATCGACAGTAAAAGTAAAGCTTGCATCGCCTACCGTACCTTCTGCTGGTATCGCTCCCCCTTCATCCACATCTATTGCCAACAACTCCCCACCAGACAAAACCGGCAACCAAGAAGTATCAATATTACCCAAAATAATTTCAGCACCAGCAATAGTCAAATTCCGGCCATTAGTCTTAATAGTATCCGCCCCATTCTCAAAGGTATTCGGATCGCTCCCAACATCCGCTTCATTATCCAACATCTCCACAACACCAATTCCATCCCCATCCACATCGGCACGAAATTCTATACCTCCTGCTCCTGGTTGAAATTCCAACACATCATCCTCTATATCCTCAACAGTAATATCATTTTTCGCCTCCAACTTAACATCCGCATCCCCAGAAGTTTCATCAAATTCATCATTTATCCGAATATTAGTGGCAGACAAAGAAACAGTTTCCCCATTACTACTAATTCCACTTCCTGTAGCAGAAATATCTCCAGTCGCTTCTATATCAATCGCACCATCCGCAGAAATATTCTCTGTTAATGTGACATTTCCTTCGCTCTTAATTTCTAACTCTCCTCCAACAGCAGAAATACCATTCACATCCTCACTCACACCACCAATATTTACATTTACGACATCAAAAAATACCCCACCACTACCAGAAACCGCTTCTAAATTTTCTACATTTAACTGCAAAGGTGCATCACTTAAACCTATTCCACCATTACCAAAAGTTTGAAATAAAGCACTACCCGCATTAATAATTGAACTGTCAGAAACTCTAGCAATATTTCCGCCATTAGCATTAACTAAAACATCTCCTGTTGTAGTTAAAGAAGCCAAATTTATATTACCTACTTCTCCCAAATTTCCTAACTCAATATTAATCGTGCCACTACCAGCATTTAACGTCGTTCCATCCAACTGATTTATTGATGCTGCTCCTTCACTCCGGTTAGCAACATTCATCTCATCATTATTACCAAGTAAATCAATATTTCCATTGCCGACTGATGTATCTATATCGGCATTTATATTAATACTTCGACCAGCTTTTAATTCTACAGATGAATCAGTTTCTATCTTTTCATTAACTGTTATATCATTGTCAGCTTCTAATATTACATTCCCTGATAATTCCCCAATATTCTCTGCTGAAATAGTCAAATCTGCATTCTCATTTTGAGCAATTTGTGAATTGTCAGGATTTTCAGCTTCTCCTATTGTCACACTTTCTGGTTGTGAAAATATTGTGCCATCTTCTCCCAATGCTGCCGTAACATCCACAGTTCCATCAAATGTAAATTCTTCTTTTCCTGTAACTTCAACAAACCCTCCATTACCAGAAAATTCTCCTCCTTTAGCACTAATATTTCCGTCAAAATTAGTCGTTCCATCAGACCAAATTATTACTCTTCCTCCATCTCCATCCTCAATAGCATTAGCAGAAATATTTGAGCTACTATTAACAGAAGTTTGTTGAGAATTGAAAACTGTGCTACTTTCTTGAGAATCTCCTCCAATTAATACCGTACCTCCACCATTTAAACCATTCGCATTAATATTAGTATCAACCAGAGCTACGCGATCGCCCAACACATTTACCTGGCCCCCTAAATCCTCAGTGCCAGATACATCTATAACTCCAGAAGTTATGGCAGTTCCTGGTAAATCTGCCACTACTGTATTTGAATCTGTCAACACCACATCGCCATTTTCATTAACTATCACAGATGTGGCCTGAATTATTTCTCCACCTGTTAAGAGTCCGGGTAAAGATAGAGGGGCTATATCAATCTCTTCCCCATTAACTGTTACTGGGTTGACTTCTAAACTAAGTAAATGTCCTGGTTGAGAAATTCTTAAGACACTACCACCTTCTACTGCTGCTATGGTAATATTGCCTCCTGCTGTAGAGAGTTCCCCAGTATTAATGACTGTGCCACCTAATAATGTGAGATTTTCTCCAGGGTTTAAAGTTAAGTTTCCTTCATTAACTATAGCGCCTGGATTAGAGACATTAAATTTATAGCCAGTGGGGTCTCCGACTAAATTAGCATAGTCATTTGTACCCATGGCTTTAAACCAGAAATTGTTGCTGTCAAAACCTATACCTGTAGCAGTAGTAACGCTGAATGAGGCGGGTATATTCAGGCTGGCGTTTGGGCCGAACATTATGCCAGCGGGGTTTATTAAGAAAAGATTAGAGTTACCACCGATAACTTGGATCAGACCGTTGATATATGAAGCGTTGCCTCCTGTGACTCTGCCCAGAATGTTGCGGGTGTCTGGGGTAGTAAGGAAATTCGCGGTTTGGTTGGTAGGGATGTTAAATTGGTCAAAACTGTGAAAGAGGTTAGCTCCACTGCGAGTGCCGCCTTCGATATTAAATTGGTTGCCCTGTGGTGTGACAGTTGTACCTGTACCGTCGTTAGCTGGAGTTATGGGTTGAGATTTGGCGGGAGGTACTGCTGCTATTGCTAGTAGAGACATTAATAAGGAGAAAGGATGGCCTAACCGAACAGTTTTCATGATTTGTGGAAATACAGCTAATTTAGTGAAATTTTCGGCCTTGCATAAATGCGGGATGATTTTAATAGTTTTGTGGAATGGGCATCTTGCCCGTTCCTTATATTTCCGGACCGGCAGGATGCCCATCCCACTTACATTCATCCCTTAATTCAGCAAAGCCGTGAAATTTTCTACCATTACATTATATTTTAGTTAATTTCGGAGTTATGCAATGTTGTAAACATTAAACCATCTCAAACCTTAATATAAGTAGGGTTTTAGTTACCGAACTCCTAAATTTTGCTAAAACCTATCTTGACCTTAAAATTTATTTTTATATACCATGAAATTTGGGGAAAAAGTATTTTTAACTACATTTAATTAAGATTTCAGCTTTTGTTTTAACCGGGCAATAGGTAGTATTAGGCGATCGCGATTCGTTGGGTTGAAAAGTCTATGCCACAAGGCCAAAATGTATAATCTGTGGGAAGGAGAGGTTTATTGACCCCACCAACCCATAATATCATGTCCGATTGAACAGTTATAATTAGAGCTTCATAGTATTGTTCTAGCAAAAAGATATATGTTTAATAGGCTAAAGCAATACTACAAACAAAAACTTTTTTATTACCTATTGTCCGGACATCATATAGAACCTATTTGGTATCTTTACAAAGTGGCATAGGAGTTAGGAGATCAAGAATTATAGAATACGGAAAAAAGGTAGAATTTAGGCTCTTATCTTCACCATCTCCCTCACTTACCTACTCTCCAAGCTTCCCTCTCTTCCCCCTCTTCCTACACTTCCCACACTCCCGTTCATAGAACCCATTTGGGTTCTATAAATCTTTGTGATTCTCTTTTCATACTTAATTTCTAATGAAAAAATCTTCTGCTTCTAACAATGGAGTATTTGTCAAAGTTGCAAATTGACCACCGTTGTCAAAACCTGGTGCGCTGCCATTAGGATTATAGAACAAATTACCATTGTTACTATTATAGACAATGAATGCATCATAGGTTTTTGCTGCTTCATCATCAGTAACTACAGCAAATTCATCAGCAATACTGAACCCAGTTCCCGACTCACTGTTAATAGCAGTGAAAGTTGTGCGATTTAGGAGAATAATGTCTCCCTGTGTTTGAGAAAAATCAGTGATTTCATCTATACCTAGATCCTCTGTTTGAAATGCTTTATTAGTGTTAAAGATAAAGCGGTCAATACTGCCACCACCTGTGAGTTTATCGTTTCCTGGCCCGCCATTGAGGCGATCGCGACCAATACCTCCTTCTAGAATATCGTCACCAGTACCTCCTAACAAAATATCGTTGCCGGGACGACCTAACAAAATATCGTTGCCAGATGTACCAAGGAGTTTGTCGTTACCACGACCTCCATTAACAATATCATTACCACTACCACCAACAACAGTGTCTTGGCCAAGACCACCATTTAAGTTGTCATCGCCACTATTACCTCGGAGCTTGTCATCACCTCTTCTACCGTTGAGTTGATCGTTACCTTCTCCACCATTGAGAATATTGCTGCCACTGTCTCCAATAATAGTTTGGTTTTCTGGCTCATCCGCAGGAGGTTCATCTGTAGGAGGCTCATCTGTAGGAGGCTCATCAGCAGGAGGTTCATCTGTAGGAGGTTCATCTACAGGAGGCTCATCAGCAGGAGGCTCATCTACAGGAGGTTCATCCGCAGGAGGCTCATCCGCAGGAGGTTCATCTACAGGAGGTTCATCTGCAGGAGGTTCAATGTCGTTATCAACATTAACAACAGTATCCAGAACTTGAATACTCAGTTCTATTTCCTCAATATTAGCTTCTAGCTCAAATTCCTGTGTATAACTACCATCTAGGTTATCAATAACAGGTGTTGTTGGATTTAAGCCTTTAGCTTCTAATTTGATATCATCTGCAAATCCTGGTCCCACGAAGTTACCAGAAGTAGTCTTAGGAGTAATCGTAACTACACCAGTATCACGCTGAGGTATAGTAACATTGATATCCGTCTGATTTGGATCGATTTCATCGGAAACATTAACCGTATAAGTTGTCTCTCGTTGGAAAGGTTGCCAATCAGAAGTAAAGCCTTCTACATTGATTACAAAAGTATAGGTTCCCGGAATTTTAGTGTCTCCAAATCGGCCAGAGTAGAATCCACCATTATCTGATTCCGTTAACTCAATAGGGTCAAGTTCAACAGTGGATAGAGGATTTTCACCTAATTTATTTTGTAAGGCGATCACCATCCTCTCTCGCAAACCTAGACGCTCACCTTCGATTTCCACGGGAACTTTGGCTAAATCTTCCTCAGTCACAATTCCTGATGAAAGCAAATCACTTAAATTTGCTGTGGGAGCAATAACTGATACACTTACAGAAGCATCAAGGATAGGAAGTTGATTATTTTCCTCTAAAATGACTTGCAGTGGAATTGCTTCTCCTGGATTAAAGATGCCGTCACTGGAGATAGGAGGTAGAAAGTCTAAATGAATTGTAGATTCAGCAATAGCAGAAGCAGAGTAAGTGACAGTCGCATCGTTAGGGTTACTAATGACCATTTCCCAGGTTTCTGCATGGTCGATATTTGCTTGTGCTGCTATGGGAAGATGTACTTGGAAGATATCGTGGGTAGGAGCATCAATATAGGCAATCTTACCACCAAATAAATTAAAGTTATTGGCATTGATTTCTAATCCTGATGGACTACGCAAGGATAAATCTAAGGGGAATTCTGGATTATCACTGGTGAGAATAAAGGAAGCAACTGAATCCTGTTGACCTAATGTGATATCAATAGTATGGGTTTCACCGGGATCAATGTCATCAATTGGGTCTACGATTACATCAGAACCTATGGCACCCGCTACCGCATTGACAAAGAATTTATCGAGTTCTAATGCACTTTCCGTTACATGGTAGAAACCTTCGCCTACGTTAGTTAAGGTTTCCAGTAAATCCACATCAATTCCGGCATTGCCACTTGCACCTTCAGTACCAAACCCAACGGAGAAGACTTTAACATCTTCATCATCAAATTGTTGTAAGAAAACAGGGTCAGTGGGGTCGCCACCTGCTGTTGGCATTCCATCAGAAAGGAATACAATTACACGACGATGATCTTCTCCACCAGGAGCAGTTGTCAATAAATCTAATCCTTCTTGTAAGGCTCCTTCAATATTGGTACTACCAAAGGCATTGAGGTCGTCAACTTCATCTTTTGCATCATCAATATTGCCTGAAGTAATCGCAGTTAAGACTTCTCCTGGTCCGAAATCTGTGCTGACGCTACCAGCAAAACTAACTTCTCCCAAGCGATCGCCTGCATCAAGACGAATTAAATCTAGGAATAAGTTTGCTGAGTCTTGCAGCAGTTCAATTTTTGGTCGGAAACCGCTAGAAACTGCAACTTCCGAAGCCATGCTGCCACTACGATCCATAACCAGAACTACATCAGCTATACGACCAAGCTGGATGAAGGTAGTATTTTCTTCATTATGTTCGAGAATTTCATCATCGGAGTCTGCTCGAACCAGTAAGAAAGCATCCTGATCTATTAAATCATCAATGGTAGCAGCAGGATTACCAAGCAGGTCTTGTGCATGGGAATCGTTGATTGTCACTTCACTGGTATGATTGACTGAAGCTCCTACATTCAAAGGTCCAAGAGATGCTTGATTAGTATCAGTTAAGACAACATCACCTGCATCAGCAAAGAAGTCTGTGGACAGTAAAACCTCATATTCAAAGTCAATTGCTGTTGGTAGCGTGCCAATGTTACTAACTGTCCAATCAAATTCAACAGTTCCACCTCCAGAAGGTAGAGTAACTTTATCATCACTGAAAGTAACTAACTCTGGTAGATCGGGATAGGGGAAACCTACTAAGGAGTAATCCTGAGCAATACCTGCTTGCACATCAAAACCAATTACCCGTGCTTGCCAATGACCTTCTTCTAGATCGTCGCTATCGACTAACACTTGTTCAACATTGTTGAGGTGATCTTTACCTCGTGTTGCTACCCAAGCGCCGTTTCCAGTTAAAGCATTAGCAGGGATGTAGTCATTATTCATGTCAGGTGTGAGGGTGCCGGTAATAGCTTGATTAATTGAAATTACCGTACCGGGTGGTTGAGCATCATTTGGTAAGGGGTTCCCCATGCCATCTTCAATGGTATGACCTAACTGCCAAGGGTAGAAAATTGTACCATCTGGAGCGATTAATTCTAAATCTAAGTCATTTACCAACATTGGGTTAATAGCAGGATTTTGAATGGCTGCTTCAAAATCATCCCAACCTAATGTCACCTTGAGTGGGTTGCCAGAGTTGATAAAATCTTGATCCACAACAAAGTCATATTCAATGATGCCATTGTGCATGACTGCATCTTGAATGATACGATTAGGAATGGGTACGCCACCTTCTAGACGAAAATCTTGCATGACTTCAACTGCAGCTTCTGCATCGACTAATCCCCAACCTGTGGCAAAGTCTGGACCAATCGTTGCGGTAGCTCGTCCTAAACCATCATTACCATTGACTTGATTGCTATCAGAGTCAATTTCAATCAGCGTTGAGTTCCGAACATCGTCATCAACAATGTCAACTGCTGTTTGAATTAATAATGCTCTGAGGGTGGATGGCAGAGGAGGGCGATCGTCAACTGTGGTTCCTAGAGGGGTACTGTAAGTGTTTTGCCAACCTTCTAACATTAATGCTTCAATACCTGCAACCACAGGTGATGCCATCGAAGTTCCTGAGCTAAATGTGTAACCATCAGAAGTATTTGTCGATCTGATGGAACTTCCTGGTGCTACGACATCGGGTTTAATCCGCCCATCATAAGCTGGCCCCAAGCTGCTACCTGTGCTGAGAGAATCATTATTAATATCTCCATCTCCATCGGAAGCATTCCAATTACCAACTACAACAGCATTTTTAACTTGCTTGGTGATAGCAAAATATCCTAATTGATTTCCATATTGAGCGTTGCCACCTCCGTTTCCAGCGGAGAACACTTTAGGTCTTTTCGGAACAATTTCACCTCCAGAAGTTGCACCCCCTCGAATTAATTGATCGACAGTTTGGTTACTACCGTTGTAATTTCCATCTGGACTCAAAGCATGAGAATGGTTAGAAATATCTAGGGAATCATCATTGATTGCGTCTAAGACATTGGCAGCATTAATCAGGTTCCCAGAGTCAATTAAACCTGCATCGGGAGCCATACCACGCCATTGAAAAGGTGTACCACCATTAGAATTACTTTGAACACCATTGGCTGCAATAATACCCGCAACATGAGTTCCATGGGAACCACTTGCCACTATATCCGCAACCACATTTAAGTCTGGATGAGTGGCATCAATTCCACTATCATCTACCCCCACATTAATACCATTACCAGATAATCCGTCATAAACTGGAAAACCACCGGATAAAATCAGGTTTCCCATGCCATCAGCTTGAGGATCTTGAACATCATCTACGTTAACAACTGGGCGGGTATTATCATTTTCTGGTAAATCTGGCACTGTACCTGGGTCTATCCATTCAACTTGATCGTAAGTTGCTAGATTAATGAGACTTTCTGCTTCAATCTCAACTTCCCAAAGATTGTCTGTAATGGGAGCAAAAGAAATAGCTTCTTGCTGTAAAATTGATTGAATGGTTTCCACAGAAACATCTCGTGCGAATAGCACAGATAATTGGAGAGTACCATTATCGCTGAGAACATAATTCTCTTCTATTTCTGGGATAAAGTATTCCTGATAATTTCCCACCAAAATATCAGGTACGATTTTATCTTCAGGTGTTAATGGTGTAATACTGCGAACTAACCGAGGTGGAAGATTAGGGTCAGAGAGATCGAAATCTTCTTCAACTAATCCATAAGCGTGTTTGTTAGGTAGAAAACTCTGACGATCTATTCCAGCTTTTTCCAGTTTTAATAGTTCATCATGTTCTGGTGTTCGATACAGGGTAATAATACCATGCAACCCTTCTGAACTTTGGTCTTCAGTAAGCTCCTCAAAAAAGTCTCCCTCTAAAGCGGAAGTTGGAAGCAAATCACCACTACGCAGACTAATTTTCTGCTGTTGAAAAGCTGCATTAACTTCTGAGTCAAAGGGTGTGGTAATTTTAACATCACCCTGAATATTTGTGCCATCTTCACCCCGAATCACTAACCGCCAACCGACACCCCTGGCAATATCTTCTTCTGTGACATTATAGGTTAATTTTAGAGGAGAAGAATCTGTAACTTGAACAGAAGGTTGAGGACTTGGGTCGCCTTTGGCAAAAGCACGCCGACCTTCTAAGGAAACAGTCAAATCTTCACCTTCCCCCTCCCAGTCAACCTCTACTTCTATAGGTCCGGGAACCAATACATTAAATAGTTGATATGGTACTGAGTTAGGACCTTCTATCTCGAAGTTAGAGATAATTTCCTGTGTCTCAACATCATCGTCTAGAGTCACCTCAACAATTTCAGAACTGTTATTATCCTCATTACTTTCTTCCACACGACCAAAATCAGGAATAAATTCATCTCCAGATTTACTATCAGCAGTCGCCACTAAAGAAATTTCTTCACCTAATAAGGAATCATCAATAAATGTCAATTCTCCAGTGAAGGTGACTTCATCTCCAGCGTCTAGCGGGTTCTTAGTGAAGGGATACCAAGGGTTATCAGGATTTACCTCGCTTGTCTCATCCGCTGTAAATGCCACGACAAAAGGTGCTTCTCCTTCTTGAGTGTACTGTACATCAACCTTGAACAAATCCTCCGCCGTCGCATCACCTTGATTCTTGACAACAACTTCTATCGGTAATTTCAGATTATCATCACTGATAAATGCGTCACCCGTAATTTCAAAGGAGTTAACTATTAAATCAGGTGCTGCATCGTCGTCTGTAACATCTAGAATTAACTCAGTAATTTCAGAAGTATTATTATCCTCATTACTTTCTTCCACACGACCAGACTCAGGAACAAATTCCTCTCCTGCTATACTGTCAGCAGTGGCAACTAAAGAAATTGGCTGACCCACTAACGAATCATCAACAAATGTCAATTCTCCAGTAAAGGTGACTTCATCTCCAGCGTCTAGCGGGTTCTTAGTGAAGGGATACCAAGGGTTATCAGGATTTACCTCGCTTGTCTCATCCGCTGTAAATGCCACGACAAAAGGTGCTTCTCCTTCTTGAGTGTACTGTACATCAACCTTGAACAAATCCTCCGCCGTCGCATCACCTTGATTCTTGACAACAACTTCTATCGGTAATTTCAGATTATCATCACTGATAAATGCGTCACCCGTAACTTCAAAGGAATTAACTATTAAGTCTGGTGCCCCATCTGTCTCTACCCCAAAAAGTTCTACAGCACCCTCAAGGAAATTGTCATCTTCAGTTACAAGAAGGTCTAAGGTAACTGCATCTAATATTTCCCCATCAGGAATTCCTGCTAACAATGCTTTTTCCCTAGCATCCCTGACTTCATCTGGGTCGAAATCATCCAGGGATATAAATGTTTCAGGAGGACCTATAACTACGTCCGAGTTGTCAAACAGAGATTCTCCCTGTGGTACTCGCCAACTATCAGCATATTTTCCATGTATTTCTTCAACGGTGAGGTTAGAAGGAAGTTGAGTCCCATTACGCAAAGCAAAGTCATTGTCAGAATTGCCGTCATTATTTCCTAACAACCCTTGCATTCTGCCAAAGTGAGATATTGTAATATTGATATGATTGCCTCGATCGCGAGCAGTTAACTTAGCATCAGCAGAATCAACAATACCATCGTCTCCTGCATAGGTAATCATATATTCGTCTGCACTACGTTCGATTTGACTGTTCCCAACACTCAAAGTCTCACCATCAGCTAAGGTAACATCAACTCCGTCAATTTGGAGTCTGTTATCAAAATCTAGGTCAAAGACAACTCTCTGTCCATCAACCAGGGTCGCGAAAGCTGTATTAACGGAAACTGAATTATTAGAAACCCAAGGTTCTTGACGAGTCTGAACTACCCAATCATCATCCTTCCGTGCTGTTTCCGCCAGAATAAAATCGCCAAAGGATTGAAGGTCATATTTGCGATTATCAAAGGTAACAAAGTGTACATCTCCCCAACCGATACCTTGTTGATTAATCCCACCATATAGATTTAGGCGACCCTCTGTAGCTGTGTTCCCAGATAGTGCTGGAATCAGATCGATAGCATTGAGAACTTTTTGTCTCAAATCAAGAGTAGTCAAATCAGGCAGACCCCTGTCTCTTCTTGTCGCAATCATTAAAGCTGCTGCCCCACTCACATGAGGTGCTGCCATCGAAGTGCCATTCTTGAAGCCGTAACTATTACCCGGTGTTGTACTGTAGATACTTACCCCTGGCGCTCCTAAATCAACCGATGTAGCGCCGTAGTTGGAAAACCCAGCAATGTCGTCGTTATGGTCTGTTGCAGCTACGGAAATGATATTGTCCAAGTTAATACTTGCCGGATAAACAGGATTTACATCATTGTCATTACTGTGATTATGGGCGATCGCTACAAGCAATGGTCCATTATTAATAGCATTCACCATTGCTGGATTTGGTAAAGTCCCTGGAGGTAGTGGAGCAGTACCCCAACTATGATTAGTTAGATCTGCTCCCATGAGGGTTGCGTAATCAATTGCTTGAATGGCCGCAAAATCACCGGCATACGCACCAGCATCACTGAAGATTTTCAGAGGCATTATTTCGACATCCCAATTTACCCCGACGACTCCAACTGCGTTATCTCCCTCCGCACCAATGGTTCCAGCAACATGAGTCCCGTGACTGTGACCGTCCATCGGATCGTTATCATTGTTGAAGAAATCCCAACCACGAACATCATCAATATAGCCATTACTATCATCATCAATTCCATTGCCAGGAATTTCCCCAGTATTAATCCAAATGTTGTCATCTAAGTCGGGATGTGTATAGTCAACACCCGTATCAACAACACCTACAACAGCATCCCCACCTGTGGGTATTACTCCAGGTTCTGGAGGGACAAATCCCCAAGCTTCTGGTGCATCAATATCTGCGTCTATTGTGCCTCCAGTCTGTCCTGTATTGTGGAGTCCCCAGAGATTAGAAAAATCAGGGTCATTAGGAGTAAGACCAAGAGTAGCATCATTATAATTGAGGTCAATAAACTCAATTCTTGGGTCATCACGATAGGTTTCAATAACTTCTTCTACACTGATATTTGGTATTGTCCACAATTGAATACCCAAGGTTTGAGTTGTTCCACTTACTTGAGCACCTAATTCTGCTTGCAAAGATTTACTATCTTCACTATTTTCACCATCTTTGACCTTGATAATGATTTGGTTAGGAACAAATGTGCGTCTTTGATTTGACCCAGAGTCTTCAATTTTCAGTGGTTCCAAGGTAACATTATTACTTTCATCAGACTCAGTTATTTTTTTGCCAGGGTCAACTTGAGCAGTAAGGTAATAGTCACCTTCTGGAGTGTCAGTCGGAATTCCGCCACTATCAGTTATTACCCATTCTTCTCCCGCCGCTAGATCGGGTGTATTGCTAATGCGTCCACCTTCGAGCAAAACATCTTCATTATAATTAGGTGAAAAGATAGCAAAGTCATCTGGAACTTCAGTGTCACTGGAGAGAATTAGGTCTACCATGTAACCCTCTGAGCCTGCACTATCAGTTCCAAAAGCAGTGGCATCACCAGTATTTTTGACTGTAACTTCAATGGGTGAGAGTTCACTTCCCGGTGTCGTTGAATCAGGAATAGAAATAGTAACTTGTAAATCTGGTTGCCCTATTTGTTGTGGAACAATAAAATTATCCAGGGCGATCTCTTCATTACCAACACCATTAATTTCAGGCCCCTCTGTCAAGATAATATTATCAATTTCTGTATCGGCAATCACACCAAAAAAGATGGGGTCTGATTCTGTGGCATTAGTAGGAAAGATTTCGATAGATTCAGTATCTCCATCAGCAAAGAATATATCAAGAATAGCTGGCCCTGGTGTGCTGGGATTGAAACTATCAATATCAAAGCCAACTGCATTGTAAGGCTGATCGAAATTTATCTTGTAGAAAGAATCCTCTCTTACAGACTGTCTATCAAGTATGAATAATTCTGTATCTCCAGAACCTTTGAATGCTTCTACTTTGGGAAGGTTTGAGGTGACAAAAATTCCAGGAAGAAAATCAACACCATCTAAATTAAATCCTGGAGAAAATCTTTCAAAGTCTTGTGTATTAGTCGGAACAGTTCCTAGTTGATTTTGATAGTCTACAAGGCTGGAGAATATATTGAAGTTTGCCATTTGTTATTGCTCCAAATATCTTAAATTGATTACTCCCATCCCTGTGAATAATTACCTATTCAGTCAAAACTAAAACTCTCATGTTTGGCGGAAAATTTGACTCCGTATTATTCTATATGGGACGGAAATTAGTTGCTAAATTCTGTGTCAAAAGCTAAAATTCTAAATTCCAAAAATAGGTAGACTTTTCCATATACATTAAAATGTGATTTAATTCTGTTTAAATCAAACTTTTTAACTGAATTTAATCTCTAATTAATAGAGTCATACCTATTTCTTAATATTTTCTTAACTGTAGGAGTTATCCAAAAGATTACTTAATGCTGTAAGACCCAAGTTAAAACTTCAAAAGCTCAACTACATTCTTGGCCATAATATGCAATACTTACCATAGAGAGAAGTCCCCGTTTGCTAGTAAACCCCCTCTTTGAGTTGTTCATATTTCCGTTCTGGCAGGAGTTATGCAAAAAATTCGGTAATAGTATAGCACCGAAGTTAAAAATTCAAAAGTTGCAAAAGTAGGGGCTAATGGCCATTCGTCCCTACATCTGACTTAAGCTGTACCGATTTTATAGATATAGGTGTGAAAAAGAAGGGACATTGCAGGGAACCTCCCTACAAGGATTTGAGAAAAGAAATATTGGTAGTCCTGCATTGTAGTGGTGAAGATATATATTTTTTAATTTCTTCTCACGCTCTCAGACTCCCCACACTCCGTACACTCTATCTACTATTACTATGCACCACCACCGAAATATTTAATTTCAGGAAATGTCTAATACTAACCATAAGGGAAAGCGCAGATTAGATTAACTTTTCTAAAGTTGAAGACCTATTTTGAAATTAAAATGCACCTACCTCTTAAAATATGACCTTAATATCTTCTAAAGATTTTTCAACTCCAATATCTAGAGGAAAGAATTAAGTATGCCAGAAGCAACAGATTCAGGATTCGTTCAACCCTACAAAGGAGATCCCTTCGTAGGCCATTTGTCCACCCCCATAAGTGATTCTGACTTTACCAGAACATTTATCGGTAACCTGCCCATCTACCGTCAAGGTCTATCTCCAATTCTACGCGGTTTAGAAGTAGGTATGGCCCATGGTTATTTCATCGTTGGTCCTTGGAGAAATCTAGGTCCATTACGGGATTCCGCAGTTGCTAACTTAGGTGGACTAATTTCTGCGATCGCTCTAGTTCTAATTGCCACTATTTGTCTATCTGCTTATGGCCTAGTTTCCTTCCAAGGAGAAAGTGCTGAAGGTGCAGATCCATTAAAGACTTCTGAAGGTTGGAGTCAATTTACTGGTGGTTTCTTCATCGGTGCTATGGGTGGTGCCGTTGTTGCTTTCTTCCTACTTGAAAATTTTGAGCTTGTAGACTCAATTTTCCGAGGTTTTGTTAATAACTAAATACCTCAAATCAGTTACCAATTAACAGTATATCCGGCTGAAGCTAGAGACTGGAAATGCTGAAATTGATTTTTTTCATCCCCTATCCAATAGAAGGCTATTAACCTTATTTTTTGGTCAAAATTTTTTGGTTAAATTAGGCACTCGCCTACTTTTAAATTATGTAATTGAAGGAGAATTTGAAATGAGTGGTGATTATGCAGCATCTTACTTACCTTGGATTTTAATTCCTGTAGTTACTTGGTTAATGCCAATTGTAGCTATGGGTTTATTATTCATCTACATTGAGAGCGAAGCCTAGTTTTTGATAAGTCTAGGTCAATAAGTTAATCTACAAAGTGGCGTATTAATATCTACCTGATTTGAAAATTCAGGAGATAAAAACGCCACTTTTTATTGTTTTTTAGTGAGGTTATATCATGTCCGGATAATTAGTGATAAAAAAACTTTCTGATTTTTATACTTTCTTTCTGCTCTCTTCCCTCCTGACTCCTGACTCCTGACTCCTCCCTCATTTATTTATAACTATTCAACCGGACATGATATTAGTAGCCCTAAAATAGTAAAGATATCAAAACCATTAGCTGATTCCAGTGTTCTCTATTCCTCACGATTTCTCTATAGATTTGGAAGCATTTAGCTTGAATTTCAGGGTTGATACTACACCAAGAGTTCCAAGAATGAGGAGACTTAGAGTAGAAGTAGGTTCAGGAACTGAGGAAGATCCAGGTACTTGCTTAAAAGTTAGATCGAGACTTGCAAAAGATACAATTGCATCATCCCTATATTCAAAAGGTATCTGTCCGTTGATGTCCCCTGTAAATACCCCAAGAATCTGATCGGAACTGTAAAAATCTAAAAGCTCAAGAATTACAGTGTTTGTTTCACCCAAAGGAGTTGTTCTGATATCTGGACTTGTTATCAAGTCTAGTCCTATAATCTGAAATTGATCGGAAATGATACCCCCACTGCGAGGAGTAATTGTCAAGGTGAAAAGCGCAGATTCTAAGTTAGAAGGAGAAGGAATATCTAATGGGGAATCAGTGAAGTCAAATATCCAAGATGTTATGTCATCTGCTCCATCTCCAACTACACTACCGCGTCCTCCTAGAGTAATCAAAAAATCACCATTGGTGACTGTACTTGGAGCAAGTACAGTTGGAGGAGAGACATTACCACTTACGCTGTCTGAAAGAGTAAAAGCAGAAGCATTATTTACCATTAAGGTATTTAAAGAAACTGCTGCCCCAAGACTACATAAAAGTGACTTAACGTAATAATTCATAGTTACCTCTAATATTTCTTTGAGTGTTTGCTCATCTATAAGGATTTGAAGCTAAATCCTTACAAGAACTGACAAATTTCAGTTGCCCTTATGAATTCTGTAGGTTACTAAACCAATATACGTCGCCAATACCTTGCCAATTAGACGGCTCACCTACTTTGATATCGCTAATTTGCTACTCCTATATGCTGACTTCCAGTGGTTTCGCTCCGCGACATATAAGATCAAGTGTAATCAATGTTTGTTACAAATGGTACAAGTAAGTAAGAAGGAATAAGGAGTAAATGTTGAAAAAAAGGTGTAAACGATAGAATTATCTACCTAAAATAAATTGAAACTACTTTTTTTAAGTCTGTCTAATTGAGATGCACCTTTTTGTAGTATTCTTTTTTCAAACTGGTATAACGCGCAAGGTATCTCTCAGGAGAAGACTGTCAACACCGTACTTTATTACTTTCTCTTTTTCAGCTTTCTCATACTACCTCCAACACCTGCTAATAGAGAGAGACCTAAAATATTTCCAGGCTCAGGAACAGATGAAGAATCTGATGTAATTAAATCACTAAGAGGAACATGATGTTGAGAAATTACAATTCGAGCATCAGAGTCATAATTGGAAAACAATAAAGAAACTTGTTCCAAATCATCACCTTCAAAGAATTGTCCTAAATTTCCAACTGTTGTATCCGCTATTAATGCTGTTGGGTATTCCTGACTTGTTACGTTACCAAAAACAACATTATTAGTAATTACAAGTTCTTCAGGAAAACCAACTAAAAAATCGCTTAACAAAGGTAAACTATTGTCATTGGCTTGAGGGAAAACATCCAATGGATTTATGCCATCTCTAAAACCTGTAAATATTTCGCTGACTAAGGCATCTTCGTTGGGATTTGATGGAAGCGTAATATATGCTTCCAAATCTAACATATTGGGTGGGCAACTTTTACATACAGGACCAAAGTCTGGCAATTCAAATTCAAATTCTGTATAGTCTAGTATTGTCTCAGATCGTCCATCAATTATGACCATTTCTTCAGTAACAAAACCACCTGCCTGAGCATTTTTAACTGTTGCTACTAGAAAGGAAAACCCGACGATAGTTGATAAACTACTAACAATTAACTGTTTGAACATTGTTAATTTCCTTCTAATTTTTAGTTCAGATGATCGACATATTGAAAATCTCAACTCTAAATACAGCCGTTCTCAAATTCAAGATAGATGCAACTATTTATTTCTTTGATCGTATCCCCTGATTTATACACTGTCTAAAACTTGTACCTTACACACCAAATCAACGCTGTACTTTATTTTGTTGTCTGATCGTTAAATATTTATGATTTGCAAGAGCTTATGCAATTGAGTAAAAAACGCAGCTAAAAAATATAGAGTGAATCAGGTATTACCTAAAGGCAGTAATTATACTCGTAATACCGATAAACTTAATTATAAAGTATATGGAGTAATGGGTAAAACGTGTTCATAAAATTTTACAAAATTTAGCCACTATTCTAAATCTAAAAATAGGCTGATGTGAATGAATATAGCATTTGAAGCAAAGGGCGTAGAGATTACTAAATGCTATTTGCGGAGCATTTCCGTAGGAAAAACTCAGTTAGAGATTACTTCTGACTTCTAACTTCTGACTTCTGACTTGCGCGTAGCGCTATACCTTCTACCCCAAGATTCGAGGGAATTTCGTTAAAAATTAAATTACTTGTAGCACTTAGAGTCAAACCAATACCATAAGCTTTTATACTTCCAAGGAGGACTTTAAATTCTCCAGATTGAAATCTTAGTAGAGAAATATAAAATAAATGTCAACATAAAGCAATACAATAATTTAGTCAGCACTATTACTCATAGGTAAATCGTGAAAATATTCGTCTATCACACTCCTGAAGAAACTCCCACGGAAAATATGCCAGACTGCGCGATCGCGGTTGATGTCCTCAGAGCGACAACAACAATGGCCACTGCCATTCATACAGGTGCAGAAGCAGTACAGGTATTTAGCGACGTTGAAGAATTAATGGCAGTTAGCGAAAAATGGCCTGCTGAGAAACGCATTCGTGTCGGGGAACGAGGTGGTAAAAAAGTGGAAGGTTGTGACGAAGGCAACTCACCCTTAAACTTTACATCAGAAGCAGTTAAAGGGAAACGCTTATTTATGACTACTACTAATGGCACCCGTTGTCTTAAACGTATTCAAAATGCTAAAGTTGTTTTAGCTGCAGCTCTTGTTAACCGTCGCTCAGTAGTTGAATATCTCAAGGAAAATAAACCAGAAACAATTTGGATCTTAGGTTCCGGGTGGGAAGGTAGTTATTCCCTAGAAGATACAGTTTGTGCAGGGGCGATCGCTCACAGTCTACTTACAGAAACTAATTCTCCCCTAGATGAAACTGTAGGTAATGATGAAGTATTCGGAGCTATGTCTCTCTATCTTCAGTGGCAGGAAAAATTGTATGAATTAATGAATCATGCGAGTCATGGCAAACGTCTCCAACGTCTAGAATGTTATGAAGACCTGAAATATTGTTCTGAAACTGACATCTTAGATGTTTTGCCTATGCAAAAAGAACCTGGAATTCTGTCTTAGTTGAAGCATTAAGTTCGAGTAGTGCGGGCATCTTGCCCGCTAGTATTATAGCTGACTAATATAGAATCTGACCATCTCCGCATCTCCCCACCTCCCCATCTCCCGACTTCCCCACACTCCCCATCTCCCGACTTCCCCATCTCCCCAAATTTATCGGCAACTAACCGGAAGTTAGGGAAGATAATTTGTAGCTAACTTCAGAGATAAGGATATTGAAACTATTCAAGTTCCTATCCTGCTGAAATTTTCATATAGGAATTGTGTTATGGGAAATAGAACTGAAACTATTAGTGATATTATTGATAAGCGTCGTCCCCTTGCTCAGAAAATTGAACAGACAGAAATAAATCTTAGGGAGCTGACACCTGCATTATACGCTCTCGAATCTCAACGTAATCAATTAATTACACAAATAGAAGATCAGAAAATTCGAGGTAGACTTGCGGAAATTGATTTTCTGCCGTTGTACTTGAAAATAGCTACAGAATTAGAAGCATTGGCAAAATTAAAGGTGCGTTTTTCTCGCGATACCCTGAATATTGGGGTAGTAGGCCGCGCTCGACAAGGAAAAAGTCGCCTTTTACAAAGTTTAACTGGGTTGACAACTAAGGAAATTCCCGATGGCGATCGCCAACATTGTACGGGTGTGCGTAGCACTATTCATCACAACCCCAACGTTGCAACTTACGGTGAGGTTTCTTTTTATTCCGAACGCTCGTTTTTAGATGAAATTATTGCCCCCTATTATGAAAAGCTACATTTAGGAGCAAAACCTAATAGTTTGGTGGAGTTTGCTTCTAAACCTTTGCCATCATTATCAGAAAATTTACCTGGATATGCGGAACCGGGTGCGATGTATGAACATTTGACTCGATATCACAATAATATTGATAAATATGTGGGGTTATTAAATTCTCCACCTAAGCGTATTTCTAGTAATGAAATTCGGGAATATGTTGCTCAAGATACTACTGATGGTCAGCGCATATTTTTTAATTATTTGGCAGTTAAAGAAGTGAAAATTACTTGCCCTTTTCCTAATACTGAAGTTGGGCAAATTGCATTAGTTGATATGCCAGGATTAGGAGATACTGGTGTTGGGGATGAAGCCAGATTAATTCAGACATTAAGTCAAGATATTGATGCTGTTTTATTTGTGAGAATGCCTAGTGCCAAGGGTGATTATTGGGCAGATGTTGATGTGCGACTTTATGACACAGCTAGGGCAGCAATTGTAGATTTACCTCTGGATTTATGGTCATTTATGATTCTTAATCAAACTAATGCTAATTCTGCTAATGGTGATAATTTTAATAATTGTCAAGATTTGGCTGGAGACCTGAGAAAAAAACATCTGAATTTAGTAGATTGTATTATTGCTAATTGTGCTGATGTAGAAGAAGCTAATGTAAAAATATTAGATAATGTTTTAAATTATTTGGCGAGTAAAATTCAGAGTTTAGATAGAGAATATGCTGCTTCTTGTCAAGAGCGGATTATTGAACTACAAAAAACTGTACAGACAGAAATAGAAAAGGCACGTCAGGCTTTAGTTACTTCTACTACTAATCAAAATGAAATGGGAGTATTTCTACCTCTATATAATCAGTTTATGAGTAATTTATCAGTTGGTTTGATGGAATTACTAGAGAATTTTAAACAACAACGTTATTTAGTAGATGTAGACTTTTTTCAGCCTCAAGTAGAGGCAGCAATTCAAGCTTGTAAAGAAGATGCAGGAATTCCTAATCTACAAGAAATTAAAGTTAGGCATAGAGAAAAGGGTTCTTGGGAAATTGTTTATGCAGAGTATTTGCATAAAATTAGGACTCATCTAACTCGACATTTTAATTCTTTAGATAATGGCTTAAAACAATTAATCAATGATGCGAAATCCCAGGTAACTACAGTATTAACAGCACCAGGTAACTTAGGAGGTTTGATTACTACTAGAGGACCTGAGTATCTGAAAATTATTGCTGAGAAAAAAGTGTCTGAGGAGCAAAATAATTTACGCCGTGCTTTCCAAAATTTATGGAAATTTGAAATGTCTTATGAGGTAAATTTTCATTATCGGATTAGACAACATTTAGATGACTTAACTCCCGATGATACTTCCCTCCGACTATCTGCTAAACCTACTGCCGAAGAAGTCCTAGAAAATTTAGAACAATTGCATCAAGAAACTGTTTATAAATGTCAAGAAGCTTTAGCAGATTTATCATCAGAACCAAAATTAGCTGTGTTTGCTGCCGTAGAAGAATTTATCGATCAAGTATTGCGAGGAGAAGAAATAAAAAATGAATGGCCTGTATTTTTATATGAGGTGCGAGCGCAAGTTTGGCCTACATATTTTAAACCAATGGGAGAAGGTTCAGATTCACTGAAAGAATGGGAAAAATTAGTAGAAATAATTGCTCAAGCTAATCAATTAGAGTTACTCAAATTTATTAATTAATAGTCAGGGAATCCGACTTTTACCGTTGTAAATGCTTGTGCCTCAATTGTGATCTAAAGTGGACGGGAATGGCAGATAATTTACCAAAATAATTCGGTCCAAAGCCCCGATTTTAAGGCGAAATGTTTTTGGAGCGGGGCCTAAGTAAATCCCCGTTACAAAAACAACTTTTGACTTCTGACTTTGTTAACTACTCACAAAGTTAACAAAATCTCGAAAGCAATAGTTTTGAGTACCTTTGGTATAGTGATCGGGAATGATTTATAAGATATTTAAACCGTTTAACTGAATTCTGAATTCTAAATTCAGAAAGAACAATCAAAATTCTTTATATATTGTGACTCTGTTAATTTACCCAATTATTAATAATTAATAACTAAATAATTCTGGTTTAAAGCCTCCCCTTGGATAGGGGAAAAGAGCGGTCGTTTGCGCAGCAGTCCGAAGGATGGGATGACGAGGTCTCCCACTCTTAACAGAGCCGCGTTTCATGTCGCGTTTGCGTTAGCATTCCGTAGGATAGC